>CAISOI010000564.1 GCA_903886985.1 uncultured Chthonomonas sp. | reverse complement strand
CGCACAAGACCGCCGTTACAATGGGGATTGAAAATGGCGGCTTTACCGAAATCACCAAAGGCATGACGGTCGGACAGAAAGTTATCATTCTGGGTCAGTTTGAGATCAATGACGGCCAGAAAGTACATGTCGCCGAGAAGAAAGAAGGCGAGAAAAAGGAAGAAGACAAAAAGCCTGAGGACAAGAAAGAAAAAGAGGCGACCGGAAAATGAGCCTTAGTCGGTTTGCAACTCATAACCTAAAAGCTGTTCTCTTCGTCACGGTGTGTCTATGCGTTATCGGCGTTGGATTGCTATCGTCCTTCCCTGTATCTATCTTGCCTGATGTAACCTTTCCTCGAATCATCGTTATTGCGGAAGCCGGCGACCGCCCTCAGCGCATGGTTGAAGTTGGAATCACACGGCCGATTGAACAGGCCGTCTCCACCATTCCCGGAGTTGGGCGGATCCATTCAAAGATACAGCGCGGCGCGACGGAGACCAGCATCGATTTCAACTGGGGAACAGATATTGCGACGACGTTTCAAACTGTCAACGCGAAAGTAAATGAAATTCGCGGCACGTTGCCGCCAGATACTCAGGTGTCGGTTGAGCGGATGAATCCGACTGTCTTTCCAATCTTGGGTCTCTCTTTGCAGTCTGATACTCTTTCGCAAACGGAACTCTGGCAACTGGCAACTTATACTCTGAAAGCGCGGTTGACTCGCGTACCTGGAGTTGCGAGAGTCGAAATTCAGGGTGGGCGTATTCCTGAGATCTCCGTGGATGTCTATCCTCAGAAACTCCAGGCATTCAAACTTGCAATTGCGGATGTGGAGCAGGCGATCGCGCAATCAAATCTTGTGAGATCCGTTGGAAAGTTTGACCACCAATACCAACTCTATCAGGCGATTGTCTCTGGCGAGACGGCGAATGTCAATCAGATTAAAGAGATTGTGGTTGCGCAGCGAAACGGCATCCCTATTCCGCTCAAACTGATCGCTGATGTTCGCGAAGGCGTGCAGGATCAGACAACCATTGTGACGGCAGATGGGCGGGAGTCTGTTCTCCTGAACATAGTCCGGCAACCCGAAGCAAACACTATGGCGGTGGTCGAAGGTATCAAAAAAGAGATGGTTGCTGCGAAACAGCTGATGCCGTCCAGCGTCAAGGTTGGCACGTTTTATGATCAATCGGTGTTGATCGGCGAAGCAGTTGGAAGCGTTCGCGATGCCGTTCTTATCGGTGCGCTGCTTGCCGTGGTTATCCTTCTGCTGTTTCTGGGAAATCTCCGAGCAACTCTCGTGACAGCGGTGATTATTCCGGCAACTGTTTTGATCACCTTCCTGTTGATGAGGCTTTCCGGGTTAACTCTCAACCTGATGACACTTGGGGCACTCGCGGTTGGAATCGGGCTCGTAATTGACGATGCAATCGTAGTGGTCGAAAACATTTTTCGGCACCTTTCGAACGGCGAAGAGAAATTGAATGCAATCCGGCTGGCTAGCACGGAAATTGCCGCTCCGATGATCTCTTCGACACTGACGACAGTCGTTGTGTTTTTGCCATTGGTACTTGTTACCGGAGTTGCCGGCGCATTCTTTACAGCTTTGGCGATGACCCTAGTAATTGCGTTAATGGTATCTCTGGTGTTGGCGCTGCTTGTCAGCCCAAGTCTCTGCGTCAGTTTCCTGAAGGTGAAACCGGGTCAGCAGGAACATGGCAGGCTGTTTGAACGTGTAATTCAATTCTACGAACGCGTTCTGAGAGTGTCACTTAAGTTCAAGTGGATTGTGCCGATTGTAGCGGCTTGCTTGATATTCGCAACAGTGACGATGGGTAAAGGACTCGGCAGTGGGTTCATGCCTGAGATGGATGAAGGCGCATTTGTCCTAGATTTCTGGACGCCTCCCGGTGCCTCCTTAAAAGAGAGTGACCGCTTACTGATGAAAATCGAAGAGATGATGAAGGAGACAAAAGAGATCAATTCCTTCTCACGGCGGATGGGAACGGAGTTGGGGTTTGCTATAACAGAACCCAACCGAGGAGACTTTGCGGTTACGTTGAAGCGCAATCGCACTCGCAGAATCGATGCGATCATGGACAAGCTTCGGGACAAGATTGTCAGTGAAATTCCTGGTGTTGATGTTGATTTCCATCAGGTGCTTCAGGACTTGATCGGTGATCTTGCGGGTGCTCCAAGCCCGGTGGAAGTAAAGATTTTCGGCGAAAACCCCACAGTAATCAACCCAATTGCAGAATCCATCAAAGCTAAGATGGAGGGAATGAAGAAAACGTTTACGGATGTGAAAAGTAGTGCCGTCGAAACTGGCCCTGAGCTTGTCGTTCATGTGGATGCAGAGAAGGCTGGAAGATTGGGGCTGACAGCAGATGCCGTGGCTTCACAAGCCAATGCTGCTATGTTCGGCGACGTAGTGACGCAGGTCGTGCAGAACGACCGACAGATAGGTGTTCGCGTGCGATTTCGCCCAGAGTTTCGAGGCCAGAAAAGAATATTTGAACGCCTACCTATTCGAACTCCCGCAGGATTTTCCGTCCCGCTCAGCACGCTAGGCACGATGGAAACTGTCTCTGGTAGTACTGAATCTAACCGCGAAGACCAACGCAGAATGGTCTCCGTCGGGAGCCAATTGGCTACCGGAGTAGACTTGGGCAAGGCAGGGGTAGCAATTAATGGGATATTGAAAGATATACAGGCACCACCCGGCGTGTCGATTGTGTTGGGTGGTCAGTTCAAGAGTCAGGCCGACACTTTCAGGAACATGTCGATCGTTTTGGGATTGGCGGTCCTTTTGGTATTTGGTGTCATGTTGTTCCAATTCCGAACTTTCACAGCTCCAACCGTCATTCTTTTGATTATGCCGCTTTCGTTGTTTGGAGTAGTGTTAGGGCTGACGGTAACAAAGACCCCGCTGAATGTTTCCTCATTTATGGGAGCAATTATGTTGGTGGGTGTTGTCGTGAAGAACGGCATCCTACTGCTGGATCAGGCACAAAAGGCAGAAGAGGGCGGGGTGGATGCCAGTGAAGCTGTCATTCACGCAGGGGAAGTTCGTTTGAGACCGATTCTCATGACCACACTCACTGCAATTCTTGGACTGGTGCCACTGGGTCTCGGTCTCGGAGCAGGTGCAGAGATGCAGAAACCACTTGCAATTGCAGTTATTGGTGGGCTGACATTTTCAACTTTCATTACACTGATATTTGCGCCGTATCTTTATGTGGCGTTTCGAACAGTTCAGGGGAGAGCGACTCGTGCCATGGGCTAAGACTCATTACTGCGAATGAGCTCAAAGGAACTGGATGTTGTCCAGAGATTAACACTATTGGGGCGCAACGCTCTTAAGGGTATCAATCTCCCTCTGTATTAATTTGCAATTGCATGTGACCACAATGAACACAACGTGTTGCCATAACTAACCATGACCAGTCGTCGTCGGTCTGATCACTTGTTACACCATCTGATTTTTCACAAATTCCAGGATATTCGAATGCAAAGAATATTTTGAACTTAGTAGCACTGCATTTTTCACATTGGTCCGAGACAATCTGATTGTACTTTTTCCCTACACACAATTTAGAAGTGTTGCCAATAACCATTTCCATTTGACATAGTCCGCAAGTGGCTATGACTTTGCGTCGAATTGGTTCAACTTTCAGCATTAGCGAATCATTGTTGCAATCGCAAGTCATTTTGAACTTGACTGATTCGAGAAGCGCAGACGTAAGAAATGTGATGACATCAGAACTCAAGTCTTCTAACGTGGATAGGTGTGCCTGGAGATGTTTGGGACCTTTACCGGGAAACCTTTCAGTTTTAGCGAATGTCTGTGGCGTATTCGGTGGTGGAGGTTCGTATCCAGTGAACTGCCAAAACGATTTTGCCTGATCTAATGTGACGATTGGTTGGAACTTCTTAGCCCATGTTGATAATTGGCGGATTTTGCCAGATGCTGGAATCTTGACGATGGTCCGGTCCACATTTCCTATGGTGTCCAAATAACCGTTGACATACTTTGATTCCTCTGCCGCAATGAACCAGTGGGCTTTAGCGTGGGATTCCCAAATTTCGGGCAACTCCTGTGAGCGAGAGATAAAATCGAATTCCGTTGATACACGTGGATAGTATATAATCGCACCAACATTCTTAAACATGCGCAGAGGATCTGTTTCAATGTTGTTTTGGGTTCCTCTAATAGCTACGACATGCAATTGCCCACAACCGTAAAACACTCCATTGAATTGGTAGCGGTAACCATCCTCAAAGAATCCGGGAAAACATTTTAAATTCCAATCATGAATGTGGTAAATCTGTTCATGCGGATCAGGGTACAAAATTTGTGGGTGGTTTCCCGCGCATTCCTCGGTCAGTTCTCTTAGCGTAATGCCGATTCGAAATGTCCCCATTTGGGACCAATTTGAAGTTAGGAAATCATACATACTTTGAGCAGATGGGGAGTTTAATAATACTGTTTTTATGGTAGTTGTATACGAATTGGAATCAAAACTTGACACCGGATCATGATTGACCTGAAGCTTGAACTCTTTTAGTAGATGCATGCATTGCTCATAATACAAAAAGCACGCAGCGTAGTTCGTTAACTCCGTAGTGTCAATGTAACGTTCGTAACGTCGACCCGCCAACAGTCGTCCGCCCACTTTGTCGAAGAAGTTACCCTCAATTGCTTCAACTATATCTCTGTGGTTAAGTCTTCGATTCATTAAGAATTATTCAGCATGTTGGCATGATGAAAGATCAACTTCTGGCGTGCTTTGTGCTAGTCTCAGAATTTGATATCTTTCATAGATGGTTTGAATTAGAAGGCTTATGACCACTCGCCGAATTACATTTCACAATCGGTTGGGGGCAAATTCCGATAAAGCCAGTCGACATACATTTAATCGGAGTACTGCTTCGTGTTTGCTCTTGGCATAAGCTTACGATAAAAAATCAATTCTGCTTGTGAATTTTTACAAAACGACATCACAAGCAGAATTCAATTTGCAAAAACTATAAACTGCTCTATCCCCGCATATCCATCCCGCCATCCACCGTCAGGGTGACTCCTGTTACAAACCCTGCCAGATCACTCAACATGAAGACCGTGGGGCCCGCAATGTCATTGGGAAGGCCGATTCGCCCAAGCGCAAAGTTTTTTGCAATATCGTCCCTGCCGAGAGCATCAAGAGATGGAGCTGCCATGTCTGTTTCGGTCCATGCGGGAGCGATGCAGTTAACGCGAATACGGTCCGGTGCAAGTTCTCGCGCCATAGACCGCATAAACATAATCTGCCCGCCCTTTGAGGTCGCGTATGCGGAAAACACATCCGAACCTCGCTGACCGGCAGTGGAAGAATAGATGACTATGCTTCCGCCTCTACCGGCGGCCCTCATCTGGCGAGCACCGGCTTTGACTGTGAGGAAAGTACCCCGAAGGTTGACTGCCATGGTACGATCCCAGAAGTCGGAGGTCATTTCTTCCAGCGGATTACCTTCGAATATGCCAGCGGATACCACGAGACCGTTGAGTGGCCCTAATTCAGCGACGGCTTCATCAACGGCTCTGTCTGCTTCCCCTTCGACAGATATGTCAGCTTTAACTGCAATGGCGTTGACGCCATAGCCCTTCAGTTCTTCTACAAGCGCGTCTGCGGCGTCTGCTCTGCTGACATAATTTACGGAGACATTGGCACCTGCCTTCGCACAATAGCGTGCGGAGGCAGCCCCAATTCCGCGGCTTCCGCCAGCGATAAACACATGTTGTCCAGATAAATCGATCATTTTGCTATTCTCTCTATTATTTGTGCATCACAGGAAGCGGCTTTGCGTGCGCGTTCAGATCGACAAAGTTCTTGGCGATGTAGTCGGCATACCATTTGGTTTCGGCGGCTTTGTCTGTTTCGCGTGGATAGATGGACTCGGCGTTGGCCTTGGTAACGATTTCGGTACCGACATTGACCCAGCCCTTAGGCATTGGCTTTTTGTCCTTTAAGTGTCGCGCAAGTGCAAGCACTGGAAGATATCCCTGAAGATACGGATGTTGTCCAAGGCTGATCTGTACAGTTCCTGCCTTGATTGCATCGAGCGTCTCGGTGCTGAGGTCATATCCACCCACAAGCCACTTAGCATTGTTTCGTGCTTTCAATTTTGCAAGGTTGGGAATGTCCATGGAGCAGAGACCGACGGCGGCTACGATATCAGGATTGGCAGTAACTTGGTTCTCCCATGCAGAATAGTTCGCGGTATTTTCTGTGCCGACGTTTTTGGCGTCGGTAGCTTTAAATCCTGAGCCTTCCAGCCCTTTGACAAATCCCTTATAGCGCTCTTCGAGTACGGCGACTGCGGGAACGCAAATACCAACGAGAATTTTGCCGCTCTTCTTGCCATCGGCTTCAAGCATCTTCTTGAGTTCCGTTGCGAGAATTACGCCACTCTGATACTCGTCTTGACCGAACCAAGATTCGGACGCCGAGCCATCGCTGGTGATATTCGCGGTAGCGACAGGAATGCCCGCATCCACCGCCTCTTTGATAGGTTTGACCCAGACTTCACCCGGCAT
>CAISOI010000563.1 GCA_903886985.1 uncultured Chthonomonas sp. | reverse complement strand
GTGGATCGTATCGGGAGTGCTAACACAACATTGGAAATCTACAATGTTGGATCTGAACTGCCAGAAGTTGTCGGTATTGAAAATGGGGATCACTTCGACGTCATCAATACCGTCTTTGACCTGTTGGCTGAACGAAACTGGTTGGAAGCCGTTGTGGGTGTGGGGCACAGAGTGGTTCTCGGTTTGGCTCATTCTGAACCAGCCCAAATCACACCAGAATTAATAGGGGAGCTGCAATCTCAATGTCTCAATGACCCCGACCACATGCCCATGGAGATTGCACTAATCGAGACTATCCGTACTCGATTCCCTCAGTTGCCCCAAGTTGCCTGTTTTGACACTGCATTTCATCACAACATACCGCGCGTCGCCAAACAGTTACCTATTCCCCGAAAATTCGAGTCGAAGGGAATTTATCGATATGGTTTTCACGGAATATCCTATAGCTATTTGATGGAGGAGCTAGGACGTATTGGTGAGCCGGCAGCAAATCGTGGACGCGTGATCTTGGCGCATCTTGGCAATGGTGCAAGTATGGCGGCAGTAAAGGATGGTGTGTGTATCGATACTAGCATGAGTCTTACACCGACCTCCGGGCTAATGATGGGTAGCCGAACGGGTGATCTCGACCCTAGTATTGTGGGATATCTAATGCGCAATGTGGGTATGACGCAAGAACAGTTCGACAGAATGATTAATAAAGAGTCGGGGCTGCTGGGAATCTCTGGGACTAGTTCTGACATGCGTGATCTCCTTAATAGAGAAGCCACAGACGTGAGAGCAGCAGAAGCTGTCGCGATGTTCTGCTATCAGGCTAAGAAGTTTATTGGGGCGTACAGTGCCGCGTTAGCTGGTCTGGATTGTTTGGTTTTTGCGGGGGGGGTTGGGGAGAATTCAGCAGTGGTTCGGTCTCGAATTTGTCAGGGATTGCAATATTTAGGGGTTGAGCTGGATGCAGAGTCGAATTACAAGAATAACTCCTTAATTTCTGCTTCCAGCAGCAAGGTGGTTGTCCGGGTGATTCACACAGATGAAGAAAAGATGATCGTCAAGTCGGTCGCCAATGTTCTGGGAATTGGCACGTAAGAGGAGAAATGTAATTTGCGTAATACCGGGTCGTCAAATACTCTGACACCAGAAATGCTTGCCAAGATGGATGCATATTGGCGAGCGTCCAACTACCTTTCCGTAGGGCAACTCTATCTCTATGACAATCCGCTTTTGAAAGAGCCCTTACTGCTCTCGCACGTCAAACCTTTGGTCGTGGGGCATTGGGGCACTTCGCCCGGGCAGAATTTTATTTACACACACCTGAATCGGATTATTAATAAATACGACCTGAATATGCTTTACATTTCCGGTCCCGGACATGGTGGACCAGCAATTGTTGGGCATGTATATCTTGAGGGAACATGGAGCGAAGTCTATCCAAATATTACTCAAGATGAAGATGGCTTGCGGCGGCTATTCAAACAGTTTTCTTTTCCGGGTGGAATCTCGAGCCATGTTGCACCTACGACACCGGGATCCATTCATGAAGGTGGCGAGCTGGGATATTCCCTTAGTCACGCTTTTGGAGCCGTACTAGATAATCCAGACCTAATTGCTGCTTGCGTAATAGGCGATGGAGAGGCTGAAACGGGACCACTTGCGACGGCGTGGCATTCCAATAAATTCCTGAACCCTGTTACAGATGGCACGGTACTCCCTATTCTGCATCTCAATGGCTACAAGATTGCCAATCCCACCATCCTTGCGCGTATCCCAAAAACGGAATTGGAGCAGTTTTTGAGCGGCTGTGGATGGAGTCCTTATTTTGTAGAGGGAGATGATCCCGCAACGATGCACGAATTAATGGCAACTACTATGGACGAAGTCGTTGCTGAAATCCGTGCAATTCGCGATAGAGCCCTTGAAGGGAAGTCAGTTGGTACGCCGCGTTGGCCAGTAATTGTGCTGCGAACTCCCAAAGGTTGGACGGGTCCCAAAACGGTTGATGGCATACCAAATGAAGGTACATTTCGGTCCCACCAGGTCCCTATCTTGGTGAATGCGGATCACCCAGAACATGTTGCAGATCTTGAGACATGGATGAAGAGCTACAGGCCCGAAGAGTTATTTGACGCGGACGGGGGCCTTCTACCTGAGAT
>CAISOI010000562.1 GCA_903886985.1 uncultured Chthonomonas sp. | reverse complement strand
CGTCGAGCCTAAAGCCATATGAAGTCAGCGTCATACTGCCCTGGGACTGTGGTGCTTCAATCGGGTTTTTGCCCAATCTTCTCACGAGGGCCGGAGTACATAGCAATCCGACAAAGAGCAGATACAAAAAAATTCGGGTTCCAATTGGTTGTTGCTTTGGCATGGTTATTTCGTTGCCCCCGGGTAGCGCAACAGATTACGGAAATCGGCTGGTGTAATGTATCTCGTATGGAAATTCTCCCAGTCCTTCGCATGACGTTTGTATACAGGATCGTTTTCTAAGGAAGTCGGTTTTGTACTGTAATTTGGATTATTGTGCGATGGAAGTGGCAAAACGGTTTTCGAAAAGGTTGTATTGTAATTGCCGTCCTTCTCCCAACCATCCCCAACCAAGACAAAGTCTCGAATCCATCCCGAGCTTGGCGCCGGCAGTTCCTTGAATTTGAGTATCATCTCGTCCCCAGCGTTCATGATTACGTACCGGTCATCCACTTTTTCCAAAAGCTCCCGAACATCGCCAAATCGCGTACAAAATCCAATCAGATCGCGCCATCTGGGACCGACAAATGCAATGTTGTTGTAATCTGGTAACTCTGGAGAACTCGGCTTTTCCTGACTCATCTGTGAAAAGCCATGATACTGGAGATTGGCCACAGCAGGAGCGATATGAGTGAGTGTTGGCTTGGTGGAGGGCTGATCAATGGTCCATTCTATACTGTCCCAATATATCTCCATGTTTGAAGAAAGTCTAACTCTGCGGGGTGCCCCGGGCTTAAATAATCCGGTCAACGGAATCATAATGGTTTTGTTTTTACCACTAGGAAATCCAATTTTGTCATTTACTACCGACCATGAACCTGTCGAATTCTGCACCGAGAGAACGAGCGGTTTTGCGTGGGCATGTTGCCCCTGACTAATCGCGACATTCACGGAACTGTCAGTCGGATGAATCCAGCCATTTGCAACCAAATAGGTCGGCTTGTTTGTCGGGATATCTGCAGGTAGGTCTAAGTCAACGTAGTGATCCTTAGCTATTCCCTGATAATCGCCAAGTTGGAAAGTATCAAGGTATTTTCCATCTCTCTGCTTAATGAGATCCGTGACATCTTTGCCGTTATTATCCACGGCTTTGACAACTGGGCGGGGAGGATCCGTCACGTAAACTCGAAATTTAGGAGGTGGGAATGAAAATCGTTCGTCAATGAGGGCTTCGGTATTTTTAGGATGATCAACGACCATAAGGTTGAGATGGTCGAAAAAGTGCGTCTCCCATAGTTCGGCGGTTATGGCAAGATTATAAAAGCCATCTTTTGGAACAAGCTGATCACCGCGAATTCTCACCCAGTCTTCCGTGGTCATTACCCCTGCAGATGACTGCTCGTTGATGCGCAAGCCAAGAGGGGACCGCCAAATGTAGTCCGTAACAAATTCCATGCTTTTGCCATTCCAAGCAAATAACCACGGACACGACCCCAAGAGGCGCTGTTGAGCGATCGTTGCGGTATCAATTTTATGTTCAAATTCTGCATTGACAAGTCCGTTTGGCCAAACGAGGCGAATGAAATCCGTGGATTTATTAAGACCAGTACCAAAATGAACAGAAGAAGAGCGAATCGGCATCTTACAGACCGCCGGACCATTTCTGTACTCGATTTCTCCTCCCACCCCAAAGCTGTTGATCCGTTTGTTGCCCGTCGTGTTGAAATCAGTAGAACGGACATATCGGCTGGCACGTGGTTGGACTACTTGCCAGTGATAGTCCTGTTTGTTTTTGCCCAGAAACCAAGATACTTTGCCTTTATTCGTGGTGAGAATATCCATGTGTCCATTTGAGCGACTATCGGTAACCGCTAGAGCTTTACCGGTTAGAACGATTGGCAATGCTTCTATTTTGCTCTTTCCGTAGTTCAGAAAGACCTGTGTTGATTCTCCATCCGTCACGATAATGTCTGGAGCCCCATTGT
>CAISOI010000561.1 GCA_903886985.1 uncultured Chthonomonas sp. | reverse complement strand
GTCCAAATAGTACGTGAGCGTTAGTTATGGAAGTTTGTTACCTGCGGCACGATATATCTCATACCATTCAGGTCGTGAGAGGATTACGTCGGATGCTTCCGCGACTTGCTTTACTCGATCGGGGCTGGTAGTACCTACTATTGGTTGCATTCGAGCAGGATGTCTGAGTAACCATGCTATTGCGAGTGTGGTAGTCGTAATGCCTAGCTGCCCCGCCAGCTTTTGCAGGACCTCATTTAACTCGGGGAATTTCGGATTATCCAAGAACACCCCGTCAAAAAATCCAAACTGAAATGGCGACCACGGTTGAATGGTGATCTTTTTCAATCGGCAGTATTCCAAAATACCGCCATCTCGATCCACAGACGGATCAATTTGCATATTTACATTTAGCCCACTGTCTATCATTCCCGTATTTGTAATGCTTAATTGCAATTGATTGGCCTGAAGTTTCATTGGAAGGCTTGCTTGAAGGAGATCAATTTGCCCCGGATTTTGATTCGACACTCCGAACAAACGTACTTTTCCGCTCTCCAACAAGCCTACAAATGCCTCTGCAACTTCGTCTGGTTCAAATAGGGTGTCTGGTCGATGCAACAATAGAACATCCAAGTAATCGGTCTTGAGTCGGTCAAGAATCCCATCAACCGATGTGAGAATGTGTTCCTTAGAAAAGTCAAAGAAGCCATCCCGAATTCCACACTTACTTTGCAAAACAATATCTTCTCGAGCAATTCTCAGTCGTTGAATACTTGAGGCAAATGCTTCTTCACTCTTTCCTTGACCATAGATGTCAGCATGGTCGAAGAAGTTAATTCCGACCTCCAGAGATGTGCTGATAAGGGCATCGATCTCTTTTGGCTCCATGTTAGATATTCGCATACACCCGAGCGAGATTTCCGACACCGATAAGCTGCTGGTTCCTAGGGCAAGTGATTTCATATAAATTTCCTATTGTGGTAAAAATGTAAGTTGTAAACGTTAGGTTTGACGTGTTTGAGTCTACTCAAGAGTCATGTTGCACGCCAGAAGGTACTTACGTTTCACTTTGCTGACAAGTTATCAAGGCTGCTGCTCAATCTCTTAGGTGCAACAGCACGGTAACTCTCGTCAATATATTCCATCAGTATCTCAACTGGAAGCGTATCTTGAGATGTAAAGGTACAGGTCACCCAACCAAGCTTACCGAGTCCGTACCCACTGGGCGAAGCAAACGGTAAAGTAAGCGTTGCTTCACCGCTGATTGGCAGCTTGAATGTCAAATACAGCTTTTCTTTATGGAATGAAATAGTGGCGAACAGCTTTTTGCCAACTTTTGCAACAGTTTCACCCCACGGATGGTCTTCCCATGCTTCAGGATATGAGACAGCTGCGTCCAGCAGAATTCGGCAGCTCTCTTCGTGGATCTCTTCGATTGTCTTCATACTACGTGTCCTCGCGAATAATAACGATCAACTATGATCAAATTGTATAAGTGTCATGTTCATCATATTTATTCGGCATTAAGCATGATGAGACTGTCAGTTAACCGCTCTCCGCATATCGATATCTGCGGCTTTAATGTCTTTCGGAATAAATCGTCGGTCAACTAGCGACTTGACGTCAACAGGTTGCTTCAGGACTCCGGCTTTCAACCCCATATCCCCTATCTGTTGCAATTCAGCGTCAGTGGGGTTCAACATTCTGTAACTAACTCTATCGGGCGGAGTTGTAAGCACATACCGCACTACTTTTTCATTTTGACGGAAATAGGGCGCTGCTACTGTGGCTGCATCCAGGCGATGGGTTTCCGCCCATTCGCCACTCTGTGCAATTCCTCGTACCAAATCCGCTACTAGCTCAGGGTGCTGATCGATCATCTTCTCCGTTACCACAAGACAGCATGAAATGAAATGCGGCCATATGTCTTTTGCGTGATATAGAACTCGACCACTACCGTCTAGTTCAGCCTTCGCAGCATGTGGTTCTCCTACGAAATAGGCGTCAATTGCCTTGGCAGCAAGTGCCCCCGGCATATCTGGTGGTGGTAGTTCCACAAAATTAATCTCCTTGGGATCCACACCTTGGTCCTGCATCAACTTGGTAATTACTAGATATTGGTTGCTGAACTTACTCGGAATTGCAAATCTTCTACCTCGAAGTCCTTTGAGATCTGTCACCGGCAGGTCCTTTCGGACCATCACAGTCGAGCCATCCCTATGCCCTAGATAACAGATTTTTACCTTAACTCCTTGCTCACGGAGCTTCATTGCTAAAGGAACAATCATGAAAGTGGCTTCCAAACGACCACTTTTGAGTGTCTCAACAACCGTAGGAAAGTCGGTGAATCGCTGGGACTCGAAACGAGTTGAGGTGCTCGTCTTGGAGGCAAAGTCTGTGACCGGGCAAGTAAGGTGGCAAGTGACGGGGAGAAATCCTACTTTGACCACCGTACGTTCTCCAACAGGAACAATTTTTCCATTGGCAGTCTGCGGTGGCGTCAAATTGCCAATGTCACTCTTTTTCCAAGGTTTGAAACGCAACAAGCCTATTGCCAAAATGGCAACAGCCGCTCCAGCGATGCCCTTAACAGTACTCTTCTCCATTGATTTATCCTTTAATTAGCCAAAACTGAGATTGGACATCCTGCAGCCCAAGGTGCAGATTCAAGTATCCCAATCATTTGATTCCTACTAAAGCCTAATTTCTCCGCGTTCAATACAACATCGTCCAGATTGACTCCATACCATCCCAGCTTATTAACATCATTCAGTCCAGCGACATTCAATGGGCGAATGGAGTTACCAACCAACTCATTGAATTCTTTTAGATCGATCTTAATTCCAGACTTCAAAAGACGAGCACATTCCGTTAGACCATTCGCGAAATGCATATGGTCCGCTGCCATAAACCTGCCTACACGATGCGCCTCGGGGATTCTGCGGGAAACCTCACTAAAAGATGCCGCCGCAAAATAAAACATCGAGAAATCTTCGAAGAGTGTAAAGTTCTTGAACGCCGCGTAGCAGCCACCTACAAACTCAGCTACCCATCGAGATTCCTTTTGTAAAATGGAAGCGTATTCGTCCAATTCGGTTCTAATTGACGACCCGAGGAACTCACCAATGATTTTAGTCAGACGTTGCAACCCTAACAGAGTAAGTGGGAACCCCGTGCTAAACAATGGGTCAACAAAAGCTGCCGCAGAAGGCAGCATCGCCCATCCGTCTCCAACCAACTGTTCTGCTTGGTAACTTAACTTTTTAGAATACTTAAAGTTCTCAACGGGCACAGCGTTTGCGAATTGCTTCGCCACAGACGGAAAGCGCTCCATCAACCTCTTCCAAGCCGGCTCACCTTCCTCCAAACCCAACTCCGCTGCAAACGAACTCTCGCATGCGACACCAGCGCTGGTAATGCCATTATTGAATTTGAGAACCCACATCCAGCCGCCATCAAAAATATGGTGCAAGGCTGCATCATCTGCTGGGTACGGTGGTGTGCCGCTCATTGGTTTGAAATCCGATAGGTTATCACATCGAACTACATTTCTGAAGTGATTATACAGAGTGGAAGTCTCAGGATAGTCTTGAAATGGGATGTCTTTAATACTCATGCTTCTCGAAAGAAATCCGTGAGGACCGGAAGCGTCTACAACAAAACGAGTTCGTACCTGCGCGGTTGCTTTTAAACTCCTGAGTTCCAGAGTAGTACCCTCAAAAGTCGGACCATCAACTATTTTTACATCTGTTAAGTCGTAATATTCCACTCCCCTTTTAACGGCACACTTTTGCAGGTAGTGATCAACATCCGCGCGATACCAATGCGTATCCGCGACGTTATCAAATGGATTTGCGGCGACCATTAACTGGTTGGAGTGATCTGCCCGCGCCCTGTACGATTGTCCTGCCTCATGATGGAAATAGGTAAATCCACGCTTTAACCCAACCGATAAATCGGAGAGTCTATGCTGCCATTCGCCATATGTAGTCAAAGGCATTAATTCTGGTAAATCAAATCGATCAGATATCTCTTCTATAAGCAAGTTCGTCAACGGAGAAGTGCTTTCCCCTATAGCAAACCGAGGATGTCTTCCTCGTTCAATCATAACTACTCGCAACCCTTGCCGTACCAAGGTCATTGCTAAAATGGAACCGCCAAACCCAGAACCGATAATTGCCACGTCATAAGTTATCATTCTTGGACCTTGCCACACGTGTTGCAATTGATTTGTTTGGGCAACGATTGAGTTTGGTTCATCTGTCTCAGCCTCTCAGCCCGCATTGGCGAACAGTCGCAATCAAAGAATCGATCTATATCCCAGGTGTCCGCGTAAACGCGCGCTTTACCTGCTGAGACTCCATATTCCGCAGCGAGTTCCAGGGTCCGCAGCGTTGGTGGTGCATACTCACTTGTTGCCATCAGAGATTCCATGGCTCCATTCCCTGCTCTCGTAGGTATCATGCATGCGACTTCAACACCAATTTCAAAACAGAAATCCAGAGATCGTTGAGCCCAGTAAATCCCCTCTTCTTCGGAGGTAAAAGGAGGACGCACGAGAATGAACGCCCGAACGGCAATTCCCTTTGCTCTCAGACTAATTGCCGTCGCTCGAAATCTTTCCAAGGACATACCCTTGTTGAGCTTAGGTAACACAGTCGGATCCACTGTCTCAAGCCCCATTGCAACTTCCAGAGTTCCAGATAATCTATCTGCAAACTCGTAGCATCTATCCCCGATAAAAGCCGGATGGCACTCTACTACCACACGCTCATAGCCCTTAACTCGTTCCAGTATCGCAGTGTCCGATTCAGGCGGGATCGCTTTCGGGTCAAAAAAACTGCCAGCATTATAGAGCTTTATCTGTGACGCCGAAGGCAGTTGTGACAATGCATAATCTATCTGGGATGGGATGTCTGAAACACCCACGGTTTCTTCCAAAGTGTTCTGCCAGAGATCGCACATTAAACAGCGGAATGGGCATTCTTTGTTCGTGAGAAACAGTGTATTTGTGGAAATTAGCGCTCCGCCCAAATCGCTCTCCACTTCCCAGAGAAACGCGTATGGACGGCGAGCATCCAAGTGATTTTTGGGTCCTCGCCGCTCCAATATCCACTTAGTACGATCAGCATGCGACTCCGGATAACCCAAATTACCCTTTTAATCCTACAGCTTTCGCGACTTCCTCTGGAACAACATTTCCTGACATTTGATCCGGCGCTTCCCATGCGGCTTTTAGCTTTTCTTCCCATTGCTGCAAGAAAATCTGCTTACACCACGATTTACTAACTTTCCACGATTTGTAACTTTCGGTGGCTCCGTCCTGAAATCGCCGTTTGGGAAAGACGGGCATTTCGATCCCGGTAACAGCAAGAATCCCCGCACTGACCACCTCTTGCTTCAGTGAGTAGAGCCGCTGAACGCTTCCATCCAGAACTGTTTCAAACGGAATGTTAATTGCCTGACCGACTACGGATCGGACAGTATATGGCGAGAATGCATTAAAACCGTATTTTTGTCCGGGAGCAACGGTCCGAACATAGGAACGCGATAGTCCTCCAGAATAAGTTGCAGAGTGCTTCATGTTCTGAACTCCCCAGCCCTCCTGATAGAGCATAGGGTTTCGCAATATGCTGGATAATGTCAGGTCAGAGTCTTCCAGTGGATACGATTTCAGATTTTCATCTCCGCCGTCCCCGTCT
>CAISOI010000560.1 GCA_903886985.1 uncultured Chthonomonas sp. | reverse complement strand
CTGGAGCCAATTCGGATCAAGCGCGCAGAGTTACTCAATGACCGTGCAGAACTGGAACGAATATTGGAGCGCGGGGCAGAAAAAGCCCGCGCGGCGGCGGTTGAGACCATGCGAGTGGTTCGCAGTGCCATGAACCTAAGATAGTTAGTTTGTTGAAATAAGTGTGATACGGAGAGTCCTCGGTATTCATGATCTTAACTGGGAGAGGTTGCGGATGAGACAGAAGGTTTTGGCGGGCGCTCTAGTTGGGCTATTTAGCTTCTCCGCGGTTACGTGTATCGCACAACTGCCTTCCGACACAACAACCCGAATTGTCGCAGCAAACCAACGTATACCAAAGATACGAAAAGGAGACGTAGACCTTTTTGTCTCAACGCACGATGGAGAACCGGTTCCCTATGCGGATATCAAAGTCGAGCAGATAGAAAGCAGTTTCTTATTTGGATGTGCTGCCCTTTCGGTGACCAAGCACAAAGATGTCTCAGCTGAAAAGTCGTACCTCGATCAATTCTCCAAGATTTTCAATTTCGCAACCGTGTTGACCTATTGGCAGGACCTGAGTCCTACCCCCGACAAAGACGATCTAACGTTATTGACCGCACAAGTCCGATCTCTTCGAGAGAGAAATATCACCATTAAGGGGCATCCTCTTTTTCTTGCGGGTGCTGCACCTTCCTGGGCTGGGCAGGATCCGGAACTCGCGCGTTCTCGCACGGAAGCGCGTATCAATAAACTCACCAAGTTATTTGCGAATCAAATAACTGTGTGGGATGTTGTGGGAGATTCGACATCGGCTGCTGGTGCAAGAACGGGTCTCGGTGCGTGGGCTAAAAAGGCAGGGGTGGAAAAGCTCACTTCAGATTGCTTCAAATGGGCGAAAACGAGTACTCCCAATGGAACAATGCTCTACAACGATTACAATCTCGACGATGCCTTTGTTAATCTTATAAAGGGATTACAGAGATCGAAAACTCCCCCTGATGTATTGGGGTTAGAGGCGCACATGGTCGGCAGCGAATGGGATTGGACAAAACTTCAGTCAACCGTCGATCGATTTGCATCCCTTAAAATCCCGCTCCATTTTTCAGAAATCACCGTGCTGTCAGGTAGCCCCAAAGCAAACGCGGACGGCAAATGGCCAACAACCAAAGAGGGAGAAGCTTTGCAGGCCGACTATGTTGAAGATATGTACACGATCATGTTTTCCCAACCTTCCGTAACTGGAATTGCATGGTGGAATTTTGTGGATGGCGATTGGGACAGGATCCCAAACGGTCTCTTGCGGTCTGACCTCTCTCCAAAACCTGCTTATGATCGCCTGAATCGGTTGATTAATGAAAAGTGGAAAACGAATATGGAGTTGACCGGCACTTCCTACGGAACCGCAGGATTTAAGGGCTTTGGCGGAAAGTACCGTGTGACGGTGAATTCCCCCTATGGGTACAAAACAGAAGAACGGATATTGACTGCCGGAAAACACAACCAATGGATAATTTCTGTCCCTTAGGTTTGTTGAGTATTTAATGTGGAGCCGAAGTGCAAACAGTCATAATTCACCCCCAATCGTATCTTTGTGTCATGTTGCCATTTCAAAGAAGCCGAAGACCATGTCAATCCTTGCGTGAAAATTCAATTTGAGGCAATTCTATTTCGCTTGTAACTACTGAACGTATCTATGAAATCACTCGTGCCAAAAGAAAGCAAGTTTTTACTTAAGCAAAACCTTCTCCGTGTTG
>CAISOI010000559.1 GCA_903886985.1 uncultured Chthonomonas sp. | reverse complement strand
ATGCATCCGGCAGAGAAGCAGTGGATTCGCGGAAAAGCTTGTGATGGATTTGCTCCCATTGGCCCCTGGCTCGTCACTTCTGACGAGGTCGGTGACCCGCATGATTTAGACATTGAGCTGGTATTAAATGGAGAAGTACGACAAACTTCTAATACTTCGAATCTAATTTTTAACTGCTATTATCTTCTAAGCTACATCTCAAAGGGTATTACTTTGGAGCCAGGCGACATTGTTACAACCGGGACACCCGGTGGGGTCGGAGTGTTTAGTAATCCGCAGATATTCCTGCAACCCGGCGATGTTATGAGTGTAACGATTGAGAAGCTGGGAACGCTTACGAATACAGTCATTGCCGAGACAATTGCCTAATCAACAGGTGTGGGAATAGAGGAATGAGGAGAAGTACTTTGATCAGTCTTGATGCTGGGTGGAATGAGATCGCCGCATGTTGAACGAATCTTTTGACGTATTAAAAAGGCTGGTGGATACTCCAGGACCATCTGGCTACGAACAGAACGTTCAGAAAATATATCGAGAAGAAATTGCTCCGTATGCCGATTCTGTACGTACCGACATCATTGGAAATGTAATCGCTGAACGCAATCCAAGTGGTTCTCCACGTATCATGCTGGCAGGTCACGCGGATGAAATTGGATTTCAGATCAGATATATCAATGAAGATGGGTTCCTCTATTTTGGAACGATTGGTGGCCATGATCCGGTTGTGACAGTGGGACAGCGGGTGAATATTCACACTGCAACCGGACCGATTTTGGGAGTGCTTGGCCGACGAGCTGTCCACCTCATGGAGCCGGAGGAACGTGCAAAGGGCGTAAAGCTTGACGACCTTTGGATAGATATTGGTGCGACAGATAGAAAATCGGCTGAAGAAATTGTAGCCATCGGCGATTGTGTTACGTATGCACAACAGATGGAACATTTGCTGGGGGATATTTGCACTGCCCGGAGTTTTGACAATAAGATGGGTGTCTTCGTTTTGATTGAGACACTCCGACTGTTGAAAGAAAAAGAGCTTGCTGCTTCCGTATATGCTGTCTCGACGGTTCAGGAAGAGATTGGTCTTCGTGGCGCACGAACTTCCGCCTTTGGGGTCGATCCGATTGTGGGTATTGCAACTGATGTTTGCCATGCAATGGACTATCCCGGTGCCGACAAAAAGAAGGTGGGCGATGTGCGATTAGGACGTGGCCCAGTCATCACTCGTGGAGCAAATATTAACCCAAAAGTTTTCCAACTCCTTGTACAGACAGCCAAAGAGATGGACTTGCCTTACCAGATCGAAGCGATACCAACAGGAACCGGTACCGATGCCAATGCCATGCAGCTTGCTCGTTCTGGAATGGCCACTGGGTTGATCAGTGTTCCCTTACGTTATATGCACACTCCATGTGAAGTGATGAATATAGATGACATTGAAAATGCCGCAAAATTGATGGCAGGTTTTTGTGAACGTGTTACTACAGATCACGATTGGACACCATTCTAATGGAAATACCACCACCGCCTCAACAATATTACGCGCCACCTCCACCTCCCAAAAAAGACGGCGGATGCTGGAAATGGGGTGCTATAGGATGTATAGGT
>CAISOI010000558.1 GCA_903886985.1 uncultured Chthonomonas sp. | reverse complement strand
GTAGATGACGTGATGGAACATATCATTGGTCCGGAGAAGCGCCGTAAACTACCGCAGGTCTCTGTCGGTAACGAGTAACCTGTAAATCATTCCTTTCCAATCCAATCTAATGAGACACTATTGCCCATTGCTTTAGTGTCATACGCTAAGGAATAGTATGGAAATTTGGAACTTATTGCGTTATTAGTCCGTAACTATACTTGTCGCCGTTCTTTACATCAGAAAGGAGTTTCATGATGACGACAGTAGTAAGACGAAATGGTCAATTTTCGCCGTTGGGTTGGGGACAGTTTGCGGGAACTGGGAGAGATCAATACAGTTTAGAGTCCCTCATCAATGGATCTCATTTTAAGTCGGGCGTTCCGGCAGATGTATTCGAGTCGGAAACGGACGTTAGAATCTACTTGAGCCTTCCGGGCTTGAATGTTGAGTCTTTAGCGATTGAGGCTCTGGAGAATATTCTCACAGTGACCGGCGATCAAAGACAGCTTCCACTGTTGACCAGCGGCGAATACCGCCAAACATACGCAGGCATCAATCGATATGACAGCATCGGCTATAAGTTCAGTCTGCCTAAGCTCGCCGAAGTAGAAGGCATCACCGCCAACTACGACGACGGAATTTTGCAGATTATGGTTCCGAAACAGGACGCTCCAAAACCAGTCAAAGTCAATGTTAAAGTGAATGCCGGAGCTCCAATTGCAACCGAAGTTACCAATATGATGGTTGCCAGCGACCCGAACATTGAGAGTGAAGCGGGGTAAAGTTCTTCTCTGTATGCACAACTGAACAGTAGAAAATGAAATGCCCGACGTTCACCAAACGTTGGGCATTCATTATTTTATTGGACCTCGGATATACGCATCATCTATAGAATTGAACTCGGTCTTCGTAACACCGTCTAGGAGTCTCTTGCTCAAAATCAGTCGAGAACCTCGCTGAAACGTAATATAACTCCACATCCACTCGATCAAAACAATCATTTTGTTTCTGAAGCCAATAAGATACCAAACATGTATGAAAACCCAGGCTAGCCACGCGAACAGTCCTGCAAATTGAATTTTGCCCCGTTCCACTACACCAAATTTGCGCCCAATGGTCGCCATATTGCCTTTGTCAAAATATCTGAATTCCGGTGATGAGAAATCACCATGAAGTCGTCTCTTTATCAAGTTTCCAACATATTTGCCACCTTGGATGGCTACTTGCGCGACTCCGGGCAACCCCTTGCCGTCCTGTATAGTGCAGGCGGTATCTCCAATAACGAAGATATCCTCATGTCCGGGTACCGATAGGTCAGGGTTTACAACAACGCGGTTCTGTCGATCACATTCTGCGTCAAGCCAATTCTTAGCATCGGATCCAACAACCCCCGCAGCCCAAATTACCGTGCTGGAGTAAATTCGTTCACCACCCACAATGACGCCTGAAGCATCGACTCCTTGTACCGCAGCGTTTAGTCGTACTGTGATGCGCTTTCGGGTTAATTCTTCGGTTGCTTGTTCTGAAATCTTTTCAGAAAAGGAAGATAAAACCCGCGGTCCTGCATCCAAGAGCACTATTTCAGCTTCATCGGGGTCGATATTCCTAAATTGATTGTTGAGAGCTCGATGTGATAGTTCGGAGATCGCTCCTGCCAATTCAACACCCGTAGGACCAGCACCAATAATAACAAATGTTAGGAGTTGCTTCCGCTTTTCTTGGTCCATCTCCATCTCAGCCATCTCAAACGCAAGGAGAATCTGCTGACGGATGTTGGTCGCATCGATGAGAGATTTTAAGGATGGGGCAAATTCTTGCCACTGATCATTCCCAAAATAGTTGTAATTCGCGCCAGTCGCTATGACGAGGTAATCGAAGCGATAAGACTGGTTGAGCGAAAAAACCGTTTGAAGCGAAGTGTCGATGGCTGTGACTTCATCCATAAAGATCCTAACATTCTTCTGCTTGGAGAGGATAGATCTTATTGGCTTAGCGATTTCGGAAGGAGAGAGGCCGGCTGTTGCTACCTAGTAGAGTAACGGTTGGAAAAGATGGTGGTTTGTCCGATCGATAACTGTTATGTCGAGTTCAGCGTGTCTTAGAGCTTTAATGACCGAAAGACCGCCGAAGCCTGCACCGATGACGACCAGATGTGGTCGTCGTCGGTCGGCGATCTTTTCTATGTTCAAGTGATCTACTTAGCCCTTAACGTCAATGAGTTCAACATCAAAGACGAGAGTTGCGTTTGGAGGAATGACCCCGGGATATCCCGATTCGCCGTAAGCAAGCTTTCCTGGAACTGTGAGCTTTCGTTTACCGCCAACATTCATCGACATGACGCCTTCATCCCAACCTTTAATGACCTGACCAACACCGATTTTAAATCGGAATGTTTCACCACGGTCAACAGAACTGTCAAACTTGGTGCCATCGGTCAATTTGCCGGTATAGTGCACTTCGACAGTCGACCCCAGAGTAGGGGAGACACCCGTTCCAACTTCGATATCTTCGTATTCTAAGCCACTTGCTGTAATCATTGTATGACCATCCTAATTGAAATCATTTTGCGCAACTCTGCAACTTCTGCGGGAAATATTGTGAAATAAATCACAGTCTTACTAATCAAAATCCCCCATCAACACCTAGCC
>CAISOI010000557.1 GCA_903886985.1 uncultured Chthonomonas sp. | reverse complement strand
CTCAGTATCAGAAAGTCTCTTGCACGTGTGATAGCTACGAAGAATAGCCGTTCCTCTTCCAATTCTGCGACTGAATCATCGAATTTGATCAATCCATCCGGGATCTTGGCCATCGCTCCCCGGCCCTTTGTTGGAAAGTAGCCTTGGTTTAAATTCGGCACGAATACAACGGAATATTCGAGCCCCTTTACACTGTGAATAGTATTGATCTGCACGGCGTCAACATTGGAAAGTGACTCGAATGAGAGTTTGACGGCATCGCCGGAGGTCGACATCTGACGAAGCGCGTCAAGCGTTCTGGTGAAAGTAGAACCTTCGTCGGTCAAATCGGAAGACTCAATTCCGCGAACAAGATTGAGAAACTGGCAAATAGCAGCAAGTTTAACCTGGCTCACGAATGATCCTTCCTCGATTATCTGTCTAAGGTATTGGGAGTCACCGAAAAGATATCTCGCCAAAAGGAGGTAAGCAGTTGGTGCCCATTGTATGCTTTGGATATGTCTCGCCAATCGAATTGCACCGTCATTTTGAGAACTTGCAATGACACTTACCAGGCTAATGCTGTCGTCCATTGCTGTTCGAAGCATTCGCAAGGACTCATCTTCAGGAACTTGATATTCGGGGAAACTACCCACACGAAGCAGACTATATCCTTGATGTGCGCCGGCCAAAGCCAGTACCGAAATGAGATCTTTGATCTCACTTCGCTCCAATAGGGGACCTAGAAAGAGTGCCGGTATTCCGCGTTCATTTAGCAGTTTGCCGAGTCGTTCACCCTGCTTGTTCGCACGAACCAGCACTGTTTGATCTCGAAAGGCAATCTCATCATCATGAAATTGCAGTATTCTCTCCGCGATTCCGTCCGCTTGTGAAGTATCATCTTCAGCCATTCCAAAGAATGCCGACTTTGATTCGGTCTTTCTTCCCGCTAACCAATTTGATCCTGAATTCATGTTGTGGGATACATGGCTGAAGAGGTCGACCAGTTGCTTTTTAGATCGGTAGTTGACTTCCAGATCCAAGACCTTGGCACCCTGATACTCCGTGCTAAAGTTGACAATATTCTTCAGCGAAGCCCCGCGGAATCCATAAATTGATTGTCGCAGGTCACCTACAACCCACAGACCTTTTCCGTCTCCCGCAACATGTTTTACGAGGACACCACTTGCACGGTTAATGTCCTGAAATTCATCAACGAGGATTTCAGAATACTCATGGCGCAGTTGTACGAGAATATGCGGACTATTCTCGAGAAGCTGCACGGCCCGATAGATGAGATCGCCAAAATCGACTTTGCCTTTTTCCGCAAGTATTCGTTCCCAGTGCTTGTAAACGTTTGCGACTTCCACTGCCTTATGTGCTGCAATTTCCTCTTCTTCTCCCGTGGCTCGCAAGAGCATTTCTTGGGCTGCTGCAAGATACTCCTCAGGGCTCTTTAGATCATCTTTTGCTCGTGAGATACAGCTTAGGATATCCCGCAGAGGTAGATTCGGCGTGGCAAGCATCTGATAATGCTCTAACTCCAGCATCGGCAAGCATTGTTCCATCAGATGCACCGATTGAAGAGTATCCATTAAGACGGGTGGTGCCTCAAAACCTGCCTCTGATCCGAATCTTCTAATCAGTTCCAATCCAAACGCATGGAACGTGAATATTTGTACTTTGCGCGCATAGGCTGGGTCTGCAGCCATTAGGCGTTCATAAATCTCATTTGCTGCCCGATTCGAAAAGGTAAGTGCCAGAATCTTGTTGGGTTTGGTGCCTTTTGCAATCAGGAACTTCAGACGTTCTATGAGCGTGCGAGTTTTGCCGGTTCCCGGTCCTGCGTTAATGAGCGCGGGGCCTTCCGATAGGTGTGCCGCCCTTTGTTGAGAGGGATCGAGATCCGGGGCGGTAACAGTAGGTAGTTCTGATTGCTCCATGGCGTCTTGGTTTCTGTTCGCAAGTGCTTCCACAAGTTGACTTAGAACAGCCGTCTCAGAGATGCCTATCTGTTCAGCCATCGTCTTGGGATGGGCACCGGTCAAATAGGATGCGAACACTAATTTGCTGGATGCCAGAAATTCAGCAGCAAAAATGTTTGCTTCGGTTTCTCTTCGTTGAGCAGGGGAATATCCCGAGACTGTGAATTCGCCTAGTCCATTCTGGGCTGAAAACGGCACCTCGTTGATATCATCGGCACTGCACTCGGGGCGAATCTCATGCAGGTACCAATGGGCCATTTCGTGTGCAATGTTGAAACGATTGGCTTGATCAGAAAGTGATGCGTCGAGGTAGATCATTCCATAATCGCGGTCCAATACTGCCAGCGCTCCGGATAATAGTGGGTCGCCAGCAGGTAAACGTGAGAGCGACAGATCATTTTTCTCAAGCGCAATCTGAAGTAATTCGTCCGCTGCCATAAGTCCCTTATAGGGTTGTAGCAGTTCTCGAATCTGAATCGCTTTTTCTCGAATCAAGTCAAAATTCGCCATCTATTTGGAGTCGCCGTCAGTAGTTTGAGATTTCCACTCGGCCTTCTGTTCGGCTGTCATGTCGCTAGCGGACAAAATAGCAGTTTCAAAGGTCTCCTGCGAATTGACTGATGGGGCTGCCTTTGCGCGGTAGGAAGCGTTTGGGGACAATGAAGGTGGCAGTGAAAAATAATCGCGAACCTCATCAACAGTACGTTTTAGTGCTTCGGCAAGAGCGTTGAAAACCGTTGCAGGAATTGTTTCAACAATCACTAATCGCTTGTCTAGCTTAGCCAGAACGGTCTTACTGATTCCAAGCAATCTGACTAGGTCCGAAACTTCCAGATTAACGTCTTTTGCAGCAGTTCGAATGTCCTTGATCGGAACCGCATCTAATCGGTACAGCGGATGGGTAGCTTTCATTCGCTCTCGAACCCGAACCGCCGTCGATGCGACGACCAATGAGATCGCATCCAGTTCCGCCGGGTCGAAATGTACTTCCCTTTCCAAAGGTGAATAAAGAGCGTGAGCCACTAGTTCGTCCTTGGCAAAAGGATACTGCTCAACCCAGTCTCTTAGAGTCTTATTGGTCCCCGAGCCTTGCAATTCACGATCGGTCGCGAATTCTGCTACGATTGTCTCAACGTCTATGTTAGTATTCTCCATGTTCAATTTTTATTCTCCAATCGCCATTGCAAAAGTTGCTGTTCCGCACGGCGCATATAATTTCCGATAGTGCGTACCGACAAATTGAGCCGATCCGCGATTTCACTTTGTTTCCAGCCTTCATAGTGGTACAGATAGAAGACTTGGGCATTGCATTCAGGCAAACTCAGTAGTGCCAGCCTAATTTGTGCGCTCAATTCCGGCGAAATTCCCTTGTTGTCTACAAACTGTTCCAATGGATCAAGAATGTATTCGTCCTCAGTGGCACCGGTTGGAAGTTCCGAAATTTTCGAATTTGCCTGTTGTATATTTCGTGCTTCTGTGACCACTAATCGTTCAAGACATAACAAAAATCGTACTTCCCAGAATTCGGCGCGTGGTTCCAAACTCAGACAGAATTCATAAAACTTCGAAATAACGGTCTCAGAGACCTCTTCAATTTCGGCAGCACTTAGGAATATCCAGCGTCTGATGCACTTCGATATGTAATGGTTCACTCTGTCCGTCAGCAATTCGAGCACTTTCCATGCTTCCTGAATTTCATTGTGAACAATATGGTCTCGGATCATACAGACCATAGTTTCAAGTCTAAGGTAGTCCGTTGAGTGTGCATCCTTCAGACTAACACGGGACCAATAATGGGATCGTGATGCCGAGATAAGCTCATTAAATTGCCTTACTACTGCCGGTTCATGGACGTATCCCTTTGATAAAGTGCGGAGTGTTCTACCTATTGGGTTCACAATGAACTCCTCCCATTTTTGTCTCCATTATTATTACTACTCGTTTGAAGTGTCGGAATAAGGAAAGGCTGCCCAAAAAAAATTTGAAAATAGTTCCATTTGCCTTTCCTCTTTTATTGTAGCCGTACGAGTTGTATATCAGGTGCGATCAATTATGCGCCCATTTGATAACATTCTTCGGAAGTAAAGGGGTACGAACATGGCAAGACAAAAAGTTGCATCAAGACCAAACAACTCTTTGATGGAAGACGAAATGGACTCCATCGGCAGTCTGTTTGACAGTTTGCGAAGCCGGCTGGATAATGCAGAACTCTGTTGCGCTCACGGAGAGCATCAGATGGGCTTGAGTTTGCTGACTGAGAT
>CAISOI010000556.1 GCA_903886985.1 uncultured Chthonomonas sp. | reverse complement strand
GACAGAGACTTAATATGCAAGCCTTAGCGAAAAGGGTAGAAGCCTCAAATCATCTTAGATTGGCAGCGACAAATACCGATTAGAACTTTTGCGCAAACACGATGGAACCCCAATAAGTGAATCTACACCCTTCCTACATTTCTTCAATACCGGAACATGCACGCGAAGAGGATGTCACGGCTAAACATGGAGCCGGTCGCGGCAAAGTCGTCAAGAACTACTATCTCGGCAGAAGCTTCATTGGTCGACGTTGGTACAACCTTGATGGTCAGCTCCTACACGAGTGGTCCTTCAAGAATGGCAACAAACACGGTTGGGAGTACGAATGGTATGAAGATGGTGGTTTGTCGTGGGCAATACATTACGACGATGGGATAGAACATGGCACAGCCAGTGTCTGGGGACGTTCGGGTGAGCTCCTCGGTACCTACACAATGGATCATGGGACAGGCATCAATTTCTGGTAGATTGAGCTGAATGGGAAGGCGCAATTAACCGAAGTAAGACTCGATGTTAATAACCTAATGGACGGATACGAATACTGGTTTGAATGGGGCAATCCGGGAGGGCTACGCAAGGAAAAGTGGTGGTCCAAAGGTGGGTTACATGGAATTGAACGCGAATGGAACGCAAACGGAAAACTACGTCGCGGATTTCCGAAATACTGGGTTCACGGCGAACAAGTAGACAAGCGCAAGTACGAACACAGAAGTAAGAAAGATATCACGCTAAAGCCATTCCGCCTCGAAGATAACCAGCGATTGCGCACGCTCCCGCCAGAGGTCGCTGAGAAACTTCTCTGACCGGCGATTATTTTGTCTTTCGTAATAGTGATATTCCATTTAATCTTAGTCTGGCAGACTATCTCAACCAATTAGTCGACTTTTCACGACCATATATTAGGTTTTCACCCCAAGCGCCATTTACTCCGACAATCAAGAACACTCGTTAGATGCATACCAACATAGGAGAACAATTTCATGATTACTAAGATTACGCCAACGTTATTCTCACTATTGATTGCCACAGTTATACTCCCTTACATTTCCTATGGCCAAACGCCAACAGAAGATCAGTTGCGATTACTTTTGCCGACGGCCAAAGAGCTCCAGGGTTTTGTTCGCTTTAACGACAGTACTACTATTGGGGAACTGGTTTCAACGGTACCGAAAGGCGAAGCAGAATTCAGTATTCCTGGACATCCCCCAGTTCAAGTGATTAAAGATAGGATATTTATGAATCGAGAGCAACCAACCCTTGAAGGTGCAATCGAAAATTTTAGTCTTCTTGAACGAAGTTTCTATACTGCCAACGCCAACTTGCATTTGGCTATGTCAGTTAGGGCCTGCACATCGACTAAATCTTCATGGGCAGCTTTCCTAGCTCTTCATGGGTCCGCTCCACAAACTCCGGGCAAGCATGCAAGCTCTGATGAAATTGGAACCAAGTCAACAACTCTTAACGGCGACAGTCCAACCTTGAATTTTTACCATCAAAAGATTGCGGTACACCTTAACGGGAGCCAATCCAATGTCGCTGAGAGAGCGCATTCAACTATTAAATTCCCAGCACAATCGCTCGACAGCATTGCCTTTCTCATTTTTCTCAAAGCCGCTCGGCATCCAGAGCTTACCGGTGTAACTTCCCGACCAGTAAAAGTTCTTGTAAATGGCGAAGCGATTACAGCCGGCAACCCAATCGTAGTCGGGAAAACAGTTTATGTACCTGCCATCGATATTGCAAAAAAAGCTGGCTTTGTTGCCACATGGGATGAACCGACCGGAAAGCTTTTTATTACCAGCGAAACAAGGGCTGTAAATTTACTGGCAGGTTTTGACAAAGCGATCACGGCCAACGGAAAAATCACCAAAATGAAAATGCCCGTTCTGAAAGAGGGTGGGTTGCCAGTGATGTCATTGACGGATTTGGTGGATGTTCTCGGCGGGAAGCTGGAATTTGATGAAACAACATATTATGTGCGGTTTTGACGGGAGATGGCCGGTTTTATTAGTGGCATTTGTGGGGATGCCGATTATTATCTCGTTCCGTCGACCGAAAATAATCTGATGATTAGGTAGTGATCTGATGCAGGCAGGAGGGTACAAAACGCTTGCGTCCCATGGCACTATTCCGGCAATTGTAATCCAAAACAAAAATTATAGTCTAAACAGGCATTGTTCCAGCACATGCAACGTGCTTCTCTGTCATTTGGTCGCGCGTTTACTACGTCTTTCAGGTCTTCAATTGCCTCCTGATAATTCTTGCCCTTCTTCAGAAGTTCAATTCCATGAAGAAGCTTTCGATCAAGGATTCGGTTTTTGTCCTGGGTTTGAGAGTGCGAACGGAGTAGAATTACTACAGAAGTTATCAATAACAAGAATACACTGAAAAGTTTCATGCGTGAAACTTGTATCAGCGACGATGGATTTATTGATACAGCCTTGTTATCGAACAACATATCAATCACTTAAACCCTTTTACCTAAATCTTGTTGTTCAATAAACTTAAGGACGATTACTTTCAAGACCGCATTAGCTTAAGATTAGATAACAGAACTCAGTACATTCCCATGCACATCCGTTAACCTGCGATCAATGCCGTCATGTCGATAGGTCAACCGCTTGTGATCAATCCCCATCTGGTGCAGAATCGTTGCATGCAGATCATAGCAATAGATAGGGTCCTTCGCAGCTTTATAGATGTCTACAGCCTCACAATTCCTTGAATTTATTGAGGGGTCGGATATATTGAGGTGAACCTGAGTGTTCATCCTCGTCAAAATGAATCTGTTCCAAAAACATAGTCCGAAACCGTTCGTCAACTTTATACCACCCCGCCTTAGAGCCGACGATACCCTCAATCGGGTAATAAAAGTAAAGAAACTCTTTTTCGTTCAATGAATTGTATATCTTAAAACGAAATTGGGCCGGACGCGAAGGCGCCGCGACTGTCGTGGAACTCAGCATACACAGCAATGCGTAGTTTTTACTTGGAATTCGAAGCCTGTAATACAATATTCTCGGCTCGTGCTTAGAGTTTGTCAACATACGATCAAAACCAATAAACATTGCAGTGCGAACCAATTCCGGTAAATCGTGATTAACTACAACAATTCTATTCTTGGGATGGACAAATATGTAAATCGCCATGGCAAAGCCAACCACAAGAAAACCAACGATTGTAATTTTGATAGGTATACGTTTTGACAAAGAATCCTACCCTCAAATATCAATAAAGTATTAAAGTCCGCAATAAAATTAGGCAAACATCTCTAATCCTTATTATTGTCCAGCAGAACCAGCAATAATATCGCCTGTTGCAGCATCAACCCATATTTCACGTTGGATATTGTGATACTGGAGCAGTCCAATCCACGCCAAACGTGTCTCATCATTGCTTATGGATGGGCTATTGTTAGGCTCAGATAATAATCTTAATGGAACGATATTTCGTTCCATTTTTATTAGATTATAATCCAGTAACTTTAACCGAGATCGCTCGGCATTACAGATTTCTGTGGCACGAGTTTGATTAATATTATCTATAATAAGTGTTGGTTGCCGAAGAAGTGAAACTACACCCATCGCAATAACACAACCCGAAGAAGCATTGATAATTACATTTGCACTTTCCCGATAATACGGTATGCCTTTATAAAATCTCTGGAAGGAGACGGTCCAAATTTGATTAGAAATATTCCTACCTGAAGACACCGAAGAATAGGTAGCAGAAAAGTATCTAAAGTCTTTGCCGTTGCCTGCCAATTCGATCGTTCGTTTTCCGGTGTGAATTGCCTCCAGTTTCGATATCGGTTCCGAGTTCGTACCGTATACATTACTGTTACCAGTGGTAGCGTTCCGATTCAGATAACCCAATATCTGATCACCCGTCTCAGATACAATTATATCTATTCCGTTAATTCTCTCTGACGTAAATCTCACAACCTTAGCACCGACGCCATATGACTTTGATTGTACATGGCTGACGCCAAATTGGGAAACAGTAGCTTTATAGAACGGAAGATCATCACTCAAACGATGAAAAGGCTGACTGATATTCCCAATATACTGAATTTCAGAGGCAAACCTCCGGGCTATTTTGTCAGATTGGCCAAGCGGATCATCCTTTGGTGCCGAACTCAAAAATAAATATGAAAATAGAATGAAACAGCTAGAATAAACCATATAGGTAACTCCCATTCAAAATCTGAGATAACAGAAATTGCTCAATTCATTACCAAGGCAAACACCACTGTAAGTTGTAACCGCCGTAGACGCCGTGTATTTTCGTATACGTGTCCCCATAAACCGCGACAGTGGCGAATCCATTGTTGTCAGAGGATGGCGCCTGCTTGATTCCCAATGCTTGAGCGGTGACATACGCATCCCATACGGTTTCTCCAGAGGATAAATTATCGTAAAATCGCAATGTCCACTCCAAGTTCGCCTGATTTTCCACTACTTCCGTCTTCCAGCCTAGGAAAGCCGTATCTTGGCCAACAATTCCGAATGCGTTACTTAAATCAGTAGAATCTTGTACGTATGAACCACCTGAGTTACAAGTGTCAAGATGAACAAATTGATATTGGGGTAGCATGCCTTTCGAGGCATTGGATGTACTTATTTCGTAATCCGACATTATCCCAGTGGAGCCTCCTGAGTTGTAACAATCGGCTATGACATTCGGATTGCCG
>CAISOI010000555.1 GCA_903886985.1 uncultured Chthonomonas sp. | reverse complement strand
TTGTCGTCATCGGTGCCCACATGGATCATCTTGGCATGGGTGGTGAAGGCTCCCTTGCGGATGATAAGTCACCACAGATTCATCATGGTGCAGACGATAATGCGTCTGGTACGGCTGGGGTACTTGCCCTTGCCAATTATTTTTCCCAATATAAGAATAAACCAAAGCGGAGTATCCTCTTCATCTGTTTCAGCGGAGAGGAGATGGGTCTTTTAGGATCTGCCCATTACGTCAAAAAACCAATTTTTCCGTTAAGTGATACTGCTGCCATGTTGAATATGGATATGATCGGCAGAATGATGGATAACAAGCTGATCATTTCCGGTACCGGAACCTCAAGCGCATGGACCGGCTTGTTAGACGAAGTAAGTAAGCCGTTCGGCTTCCAGATTGCCAAGAATGACAGCGGATTCGGAGCGAGTGATCAGCAGTCATTTTATGCTGCAAATGTACCTGTGCTCTTCTTCTTTACCGGGCTGCATACTGACTATCACAAACCAACGGATACCGCTGACAAAATCAATTCAAAAGATGAAGCGAGAGTTGTGTCCCTTGTTGCAGTTTGTGCAGAGCGGATAGCCAATCTTTCTACGCGTCCCGATTTCTTGAAGATGGCCGCCCCTGCGGATCCGGGTGGAGCCCGCTTCCGGGTCTCTCTGGGTTCAATTCCTGACTATGCTGCCAATGTCGAAGGGGTAATGTTGAGTGGTACTCGTGCAGGTAGTCCGGCAGAAAAAGCAGGATTGAAGCAGGGAGATATCATCATCAAGTTTGGCAACAGAAACATACTGAGTGTTCAGGATTATACAGTTGCACTCGGCGAGCATTCTCCGGGAGACAAGGTAGACATCGTGATCAAAAGAGGCGATCAGACGTTAACGGTTTCGGTCGTTCTCGCAGGATCTAGGCGGTAAAAACGTAATGCCAGCAAAAGCCGGAATATTCCCACCCTTTGTAGGAGTAATATTATTCCTAGTTGTGATTGTCGGGTCGGTTTATCTCTATATTCTGTGGAGAGATAAGTCTGCTCGGATCATTTGGGACAGAATGGCAAAGGAGCTTTCTGGCAAGTGTGAAGTGGACGCAAAGACCAAGAAGTTAAAAGTTAAGGGGCAATTTGAAGGGTTCAACGCGTTCCTTGTTCAAGATGTAGGACACGAGGACGCAATACCATATCCGCATACCAGAGGCAGCTTGAATTTGCGTAATCCCGCAATGGTAATTATGGGAATGCGCCACAAGAGTATGTTGGAAGAAGTACAGACTCGCAAGGAAGCATCAGAAATCGACACCGGTGATACGGAGTTCGATAAATTGTTTTTCGTTGTTTCAAACGTTCCTGAGATTCTTCCGCCATTGCTGGGCGACACCGTTAGGAAAAGCCTGCGTAAATATCATGACGTTGAGGTCTATCTGCGGGCTTCCAGAATCGAGTGGCGTCGCGCTGGTTTAATGCGCTCTACCAATGAAATGATGGAGCTCTACAAAGTAATTTTCGAAATCGGACGATTAGTGGAGGCGTTGCCTCCCCGAACCGTTACTCTCACTCAAAAAATGGCTGACGAAGCACTCATTGAAAAGGGTGTTTAGTCCCCGGAAAGATTGATAATAAAGCAATGTCATCTCAAACAATTTGCAGCACTTCTACCTATAATTTAAGAGTCAAATCCATCATTAGAATAATGATGGCTCTATTGCCGCTGAGTGTCGGGCTGTCCGCTCAGGCACAATTATCAGATCTCCATGATCCGTCTGAGACACACCTCAAAAACGTGAAACAACTCACGTTTGGTGGTCAAAATGCGGAAGCGTACTGGAGCCCAGATGGCAAAAAGATCATCTACCAGCACAAAGGCGAAGATTTGAAAGCGGATCAACAGTTTGTGATGAATGCCGATGGCACCAACGTGAAGATGGTGTCGACAGGAAAAGGTAGAACCACATGTGGGTATTTCCTAAAGAGCAGTAAAGAGATTATCTTCTCTTCAACTCACGGATTTTCGCCGGAAACTCCACCTGAACCAGACCGTTCGAAAGGCTATGTATGGCCGATCTTTCCTTACTACGCAATTTACCGGGCAAATGCCGATGGCACCAATTTGCGATTACTATATCCGAAGAAGGCAGAGCTTGGCAAAAACTGTTTCTATAACGCCGAATCAACGGTATCGCCAGATGGTAAACGTGTTATCTTTACCTCAACTAAGGACGGAGACATCGACCTGTACTCGATGAAAATTGATGGTTCAGACGTCAAGAGGTTGACCAACAAAATTGGCTACGATGGTGGTGCTTACTTTTCGCCGGACAATAAGTGGATAGTTTGGCGAGCTAATCATCCCACGGACCCGAAGGATGTCTCCGATTACAAAGAACTATTGTCGCAAGATCTAGTGCGCCCGATGCACATGGAGCTTTGGGTGGCTAAGGCTGACGGTAGCAGTGCACGACAGATTACCCATAATGACGCTGCCAACTTCGCTCCTTATTTCACTAACGACGGTAAGAAGATTATCTTTTCTTCAAACATGAACGATCCGAAGCGTCGAAGTTTCGAACTATATCTGATAGGAATTGATGGGAAGGGATTACAGCAGATTACTCACGGCGGTCAATTTGATGCGTTCCCAATGTTTAGTCCTGACGGGAAGAAACTCATTTGGGCTTCAAACCGTCATGGTAAAGAAGCGCACGAAACGAATATCTTCGTAGCAGATTGGGTTCCATAAACCTAAACATAAGAGAGGGGGTAGTGAATCACTCCCCCTCAGACTTTTATTCCAAATTTTGATTTGAGTCGTTGTACTGCGTGTGGAAATGGCGTTTCGCCCGCGAGCATTTTAGCTGCTGCACGTGAACTTGAGCGGTTTTTGACTACCTGATTGTAACAGAGGCCTGGGAACTGATAGAAAAATTTTGCGAGTTTCAGGGCAGTATCAAAGTTGTTTGCAAAATGTTGATGTGCTCTTGAAGTATAATCCCCCGCTGCTCCTTCTGCTATACAAGTTGCGGCGATCTCTCCGCTGATCATGGCATGCAAAATGCCGTCCCCAAAGAATGGATTAATCAATCGAGCGGCATCTCCAGTCAAAAGCACGCGGTTGCCTGCATCTTGGAGCCGTTCTTTGCCTTGCCACACAGGCAGAGGATGTGCGTAGTATTTCTGGGCATTTTCATCAACTTCAAGTCCAACAGAATGGGCAAATTGAACAATCGCTTGTTTTAACAGATTCTTAGATATGAGCTCGCGTTTCCCCTCACTCACTTTAGGTCTAAAAATGCCTGCGCCAATATTTAGATGGTCTTTCTTGGGAAATATCCAGGCATAGCCCCTCGGAACTGCACCATATTCTAGATGTAGTGTCGATGGCTGCAAGAATGACGCCCCGGTTCCCCATTCATGAGCCAGTTCAATCTCCATACCAATGGCATAGTTACTGCTCGGACGGATGCCCATTGCTCTTACAGTCGGTCCTAGAGCTCCATCCGCACCGATGAGATAGTCGGCGGTTAACGTCGAGGACACACCCGTTTTCGAACAACCTTGTACGGACAGAGGACATTTGATAATGTCGATTTCTGTAACTCCAAATCCGTCGAAGAAGACGGTTCCGGATTTGACAGCCCGCTCTACTAACGCATTGTCGAATACGTTTCGTTGAACCATGAAACATTTGTAATCTGGGGAGCAACCTTCGGGATTTATTTGTCCTTGCACAGCGTCTTTATAATGGAATGTATGTCGCATCGATGTAACTTCCGATTCGATGACACCCTCAATATCGAGACCAATCAAAAATCTGTTGGACGAAATCGGCATTCCGCCGCCGCAGGTTTTGTGGCGCGGAAAGGTAGCTTTGTCGATGAGCGCTGTCTTTAGTCCGAGTTTTGAGGCGGTGTATGCAGCAATACTTCCTGCTGGGCCTGCTCCAACAATGATGACGTCAAAATGCAGTGAAATATTCCTCGACTTAGATTGCTGTTTATAGATGCATGTCCTATGGACACTCTAATTATACTTTGATTAGCACCATGCGTTACCGTTTGATTCAATCAGTGGTGTTACTGGTGTGAATGTTGCAGGGAAATTAAATGTTCCCGCTTTGACTGGGTTACTGTTACTGCTATTTGCTGGGTTTGATGATTCCC
>CAISOI010000554.1 GCA_903886985.1 uncultured Chthonomonas sp. | reverse complement strand
GTAGATGATAGGCGACTGGTACCCAAAATGGACCGAGAAGTTGCTTTTCGGCGCGAATTGGAGGAGCCACTCAAAAGAATCCTTAATTCTGCTGGAACGGAAGATTTCAAATCTCTTCCCCTGGAAACAAAAGAGCTGCTCATAAAGATGTTAGACATTTACGAAGCTCTAAATCATGACGAAATCCTGTTTCAGATAATTCGATTGGCGGAAGATACCAAGGACCCGACTTTTCTTTCTGCAGTCCGTGAACTTTCGGAGAGTGTTACAGTATCACCGCATTCTCTACGTGTAAAGAGAAGAGCCGCAGAAGCACTCCCAATCTTGCAAAAAGCGTTCCAAGATCGGGAAGCTAGTGCAAAATTGTTGCGTGCATCGGACGGGGACCCGGCTGAATCAACCCTTCTGAGGCCCGCGGGCAACATAGAATTCAATTCCGATCATCTTCTGCGTAGTGTCAACGAGACCAATAACAAGGCAGACTGATGCGCGCATATCTTAAGCTATTGCTCGCTAACGGGGGAAGCTTGCGCCTTGTTAAGTGCAAGCACTCCGGTAAACATTAAGAGTGCGAGTGCGGCGGAGATTACTCCAGCATCATTAAACAGCAACAACGCGATCACTCCGGATATTAGCCCCGAGATTGTGCCTCTAGTATCCGATGTTTCTTTGAGATGTGACTTTTTCCAAACGAAATAGAGTGCAGCATCAGCTGAAAATAGCGCAATGGACCAGACACTGTGCAGAAGGAGGTAGCCGTTTAGCTCGAGTTTGCGCAATGCAATATTTGTCAGTGATCCTCCGTTTAACAGTGCTCGTGCAATGTGTGTTTTGCCTCCCAAGATAAGATCAATGCCCAGCATCCCGCCCAGCGCAGCCAGTGCTACGGGAACGGCAACGAGTACATAAACGGCTTTAAGTGCGCCGCGCCACCAAACAATCCCGGCAATTCCGAACCCAATTGCCATACCTAAAACACTGCCCGCCTTTGCGCCAAACATCGGTGCTCCGGTGGCGATTAACACTACCAACATAATCATCACTCTTGCCCAGAGCGGCATCGATTTGGATTTTGGCGGTTGCGCACCTACGACACAAAGGGTTAAGGCAAAGAGTGTGCCAGCGTACTCATTACCAATGCCGTAATACCGAGCGCCCTCCATGATCGAATAGCTCATCCAAGCATGAGATAATAAATGACAACCTGTGAACATATCCAACAACATCAATGCAAGAAACGCACGCAAGAAAATAATTAGGAGCTTTTTGTTTTGACTTCGTGCAATCGTAATAGCTCCCACAACCACCAATATCGCGGTTAGAAGTTCTCCGATTACAGCGTTGCCGATACCAAAAATTGGCAAAACCAGTAATGCAAAAGGCAAAATCACCGGTATGGCTCCTGCCATCCAGATCTTTTCAACCCCGTACGACTTTTTGCGCGTCGACCAAACGGCAATAATTCCAACGAACAGGATAGCCACAGTCTGGACTGTTGGAAATCCCCCGAGTCTCGACTGCATTCGGGATTGAGACATCCATTTTCGATGCATTTGATACCAGTCGTTCGTGGATATCCCATCGACGTTCTCAACTGAAATGGATGAAGCGAACGTCAATGGTTGACCATCTATACCTGTCGGACGCGCAATACCGTAAAATTGAAGAATCGATGGAAGAAGGTCCGTATTGACTGCCAATCCTGCGATATGCGTTGAGGGAGAAGAGATCAGCCCCGGTACAATTCCATCTCCCCAGATGAGCAAGGGTGCGAGCCTGTCTCCTGTTTCGGCACTCTCTGCAGAAACCGGAGCAAAGAGAACTAATCGGTCGCACGTATACTTTGTGTTTAACATAGCTAAAAGCTGATCCAATTTCTCCAAAGCATTGGCACGATGTTTATCCGCTACTTCTGGCAGGCACTTCGTAGCAAACCGATCTATACGAGCAATATCTCCAAAGTCGATGAGAGTGACATTGCTCGCCATCAATTGGGTCAGAGTGGGGATGCAAAAGGAGGTTCCAAAAGGTCTACTACTATCGGCATTGGTGATTGTGGCACCGTCGAAGTCCGTAGGATTTCCAAATATCAGTCTCGCGGCACGGCGCGGTTGGAATTCGTCTTCGTTTCCGCGAATGGCTGTAGTCAACCCAGATTTTATGAGTAATTTGCCAAGGAGACCGATTTCCACCGGATGATCGAGCTTACTGTTCATTGTGATCAAATGGTTTAAAGCATCTCGGTCCGGCAATTGGGCAGAGGGCTCTGCGGTCGCGCGCGCGCCAGCCCCAATAGTTGCATATCCCGCCTCTTCTGGCTCGCGAGTCTGCCCAGAGATTCGGGCAGTTCGACAGACCATCCACCCTACGGCACTCTGTCGAACAATCGTATGTAAGGTCGGACAATGTGGGGAGACCAAATCCTCGGATTTCAAACCGGGCACAGAGAGTAGAACGAGATGTTTGGGTTGTTGAGAATGAACACGAGCAGAGCAACAAAAAAGCAGAATACCGAAAACAGGTAAAAAATGGCTGCTTCGGATTCTGCCTCTTTGAATGTCATTATTGATCAGCGTACTGCCTCATCCAATTGATTACAGCTTGTAGCCGGATCTGAATTGGTACTTCACATATTGCTCTGCTTCAGGCGCATTTGTAGCACGCATCTTTTTGCCGTTCCATTCTATCTTCTTGCCAGTGCGAAGGGCAACATTTGCAAGCAAAGCAGTTTCTGTTAGCGGGCAGGCGTATTCGAAATTACTTCCTGTTTCGCCACCGGTTTTGCACGCATCGACCCACTGCTTATAGTGGTTCGTATATCGCTTAATGGTTTCAGCAGGTCCTTTGAAATCGGCGAACTTGCCCTCTGGAAGCAAAATGGGTTCACTGTCACCATGCTCCTTCAGAAGTTTGCCATTGTCACCAACGAAAAGGGACCCATTCTCTATCTTATGTCCTTCCAATAATTCCACTGGCGGCAGCTTTTTGCCGTCATACCAGATGAGTTTGACCGGGGGCATCTTTCCGCGTTTTGGAAACTCATAGGTAACGATGGACCAAAGCGGTGGACTCAATGGGGATATTTGATCAGAAACCGCTGAAACTGAGGTCGGATATTTCAGATTGAGTGCCCAATAGGGACCGTCCAGCAAGTGACAGGCCATATCGCCCATTGCTCCAGTTCCGAAATCCCACCAACCGCGCCATACAAATGGCAAGTATTTCGAACTGTATTCTCTCTTAGCGGCTGGACCGAGCCATAGGTCCCAGTTGAGTGTTGCGGGCGTAGGTTCCGTTGTTGGTGCTGAAGTCATTCCCTGCGGCCACCAACCTGCAGGGCGATCTGTCACAACATGTACTTCGTGTACATTGCCTATAGCACCGCTCTGGATGAGTTCAACTGTTCTGGCGTACGTTGGATGTGCTTGAGTTCCCATCTGGGTAACTACCTTCATGCGCTTCGCGACATCTTGCATCGTACGCACTTCCTGAATGGAGTGTGCAAGCGGCTTCTGGCAGTAGACGTGTTTGCCCATCTTCATCGCCATAACTGCAATCACAGCATGACAATGGTCAGGGGTACTCACGACAACCGCATCGATATTCTTGTGCTCTTTGTCGAGCATTACGCGGAAATCTGCATATTTTTTGACATTCGGATATTTATTGAAAGAGGCCGCGGCCCGCGTTTCATCGACGTCACAAAGTGCAACCACGTTAACACCGGGATCACCACCAATCTCGACAAGGTCGCCTGCTCCCTTGCCGCCAACGCCGACAAACACAACATTTAGTTTTTCATTGGGACTTTGGGAAGCCCGCGCTTCGCCCTCTGTCCAAATGCCGCCCAAGCCTGCTATTCCCGCGGCAAGAGATACGTTTTTAATAAAGGCGCGACGGGTCGGACCGTTTGATTGAATTTCAGACATATAAAAAGCTCGCTTTGAAGTTGGATTGAATTTGCACTTAGAGTTGATTCTATCTTGGGGCGTCAGGGCTGCCGCGCAATTTTGTTGCAGCACCATTATTGGTACCTTGATTTTTGTTCGCTGCACCGCCTGGTGCAAAAGGACCTGCATTACCAACAGCGCCATAGGGAAGCGTGCCGACACTGCCCATCTCTTTGTAATAGAAGTAGCCCACCACGACTACAACAAAAGCAACCGCCACAGCTACCACGCCCGGATGAATTTCTTTTTTCACATTAGTGCCTCCTTGACTCGCGTGGCCGAACAACCAATCTTCGGTACGTTCACCACAAATCTTTCATTAAACGGGTTAGGATTCGATTTCCCCGTCGCATTCAAAATCTCCTGCCTGACCCATGAGTTTGTTCAATGCACTATCACCGAGTAAACTATAGGTATGAGTTTTCTATTAAGTGTTCAATCTCTTACAAAGTCCTTCGGGCCACGCCCGCTCTTTCGTGATATTAGTTTTGGAATAGATGAAGGTGAAAGGCTCGGTCTTATAGGACCAAACGGAGCCGGGAAGTCTACTCTCCTCAAAATTATTGCCGGTTTAGAAAAGCCAGATAAAGGCACAGTTTCTTCGCGTCGCGGTGTTCGCATCGGCTTCGTTTCCCAAATGGACAAGTTTCCTGAGGGCGCCACCATGAATTCTGTATTGATGGGCGCTCTGGCAGATAGTCCTCTCGATCACCACGAACGCGAATTTGAAGTGATGATGTTGCTCGCTCGTTTGCAATTTCCAGACGAAGATCTGGTTGTTGCTTCTCTCTCGGGCGGCTGGCAAAAACGAGTCTCCATAGCACGCGAGTTGATTCGAGAACCAGATATTCTGATCCTTGATGAACCTACAAATCACCTTGATCTTCAGGGAATCATCTGGCTGGAAGAGCTACTCCGAGATGCTCCTTTTGCTGTCGCAGTGGTGACTCACGATAGGTATTTCCTCGAAAACGTTACCAATCGTATTGTGGAATTGAACAAGCAATATGCAGACGGTTTCCTGAGCATCAAGGGAAATTACAGCAGATTTTTGGAAGAGAAGGAAAACTATCTCGCCGGACAGGTGCATCAACAAGATGCGCTCGAAAGCATTGTAAAGCGCGAAGTAGAATGGCTCCGGCGCAATCCCCAGGCCCGTACTACCAAAGCAGATTATCGTATCCGTGAGGCGCACAAGCTCATTGGTGATCTCGCTGAGGTGAAATATCGCAACAACCTTGGAAGTGCAGCGAGCATTGATTTTTCGGGTTCTGGTAGAAAAACACGAGAGCTATTTGTCGGCAGAGGCATAAATAAAGCGATGGGCGGCAAGCTGCTCTTCAATAATTTAGACCTCACTCTGACTCCGCAAACGCGGCTCGGCCTTCTCGGACCAAACGGCAGTGGAAAGACCACCCTCCTTCGCATACTTATGGGCGACCTCAAGCCAGATGCAGGTGAGACAGTAGAGGCAGACAGCCTTCGGCGAGTCTATTTCGATCAAAAGCGTGCACCTCTGGATCCGAAAGTCAGTCTACGCCGCGCACTTTGTCCGGATGGTGACAACCTGCTCTATCAAGGCCAGAGTATGCATGTCGCGGCTTGGGCGAAGCGACTGTTGTTTCCGGTGGACCAACTTGAAATGCCTATTGGAAACTTGAGTGGTGGTGAGCAGGCGCGTGTCTTGATGGCTCAGATGATGCTCTCGCCGGCGGACATTCTGATTCTCGACGAACCGACAAATGATCTCGATATTCCATCGCTTGAGATATTAGAAGAATCTATGCGAGACTTTCCCGGCGCTGTTGTGCTCGTAACTCACGACCGATACCTTCTCGATCGAGTTTCGACCGAGATTCTTGCGTTGGACGGCAAAGGCGGACACCGGTACGTCGCCGATTATTCCCAGTGGGAAGCGTTGCAGTCTGGATTCTCGGAGGATTCTTCAAAGTCAGACAACGGCAATAAATCGGGTGAAACGAAACCCAAAGCCAGCGAAAAGCCAAAGCTCAACGCAGCTGAGCGCAAAGAGCTTTTAAATATGGAAGCAACCATCAGTACTGCGGAACAGGAAGTGCAGCGGTTAGAGCAGATGATGGTCGATCCCAAAGTGGCAAGCGACCCTGTTGCCCTCGCAAAATGCTGGGAAGATGTCGGTACTGCAAAAGGTGTTGTAACTGCACTGTATGCGAGATGGGAAGAACTTGAACAAAGACGGTAAACTATTTGAAATAACGAAACCTGAACCAATGGTAGTGCGTTATACTTTTAGTGGTTAAGCGTAATTATGCTTTCTTTTTGTGAGATGAATTTGGAGGAGCTCCACCATGGAGAAATGGCTTAAACTTGGAACCGTCGGATTGGCGTTAGTCTGCATTACGGGATCGCAATCCGCGTCGTTGGCTCAATTGACTGGACAAGGCGGGGCACCCGGTCCCAATTCGCAACGCGGTGGCGTAGGTCGTCAAGTACGCCCGCCTGCTCGAAACTACCTTGCGGAACTGAAGACAATTATAGGTGAACAGGCAAAGAAATTCGAAGTTCGCATTTTGGTCGACCCGACGATTTTTGTCCCGGCGATGCCTAAATTCACTGCGGAGTCAGACAATATCGACAAAACGATGGATGCACTTGCAGCCCAGTTTAAGGGTACATCCTGGCGTCGAATCTATTTGAGCCAATCTCAGGCTGGCGTTATACCTGCTCCCGAAAAACTCGCAAATGCGGTACGTGCAATGGACGAGATTCAGAACGCGGGCTTAGTGCTAGAGAATCCTGGCACCAAAAAGGCGAGTACGCTAATAAAGGATTATACCGTCACTCAGAACTTCCCACAGGAATTGACCGCAAATCAGTTCAACAATGCCCCTGTCTATATCTTCTATGCAAAGACTCCGATGGCAGATGCAATGACGCCTGAAGAGAAGTATCTCGATCTGCAGCGACAGCAGATGGAAATGATGATGAACATGACTCCTGACCAAATGGCTCAGTCTATGGCTAGTGGAATGCAGATGTTCATGAATATGGACCCGTCGGTACGTTCACAATTCATGGGCAACATGATGCGCTCCGGCATGCAGATGTTCCAGAACATGTCCGCCGAAGACCGAAATACACTAATGCAGGGAGCCATGCAGGCATTCCAGGGTGGTGGATTCGGAGCACCTCGGGGTGGCGGTCGCCCGTAGTTGTTCGTACTTCAGAAATAGTCGCCCGGCGCAGATTGCGTCGGGCGATTTTTTATTCTCCACATTTTGCCTTGTTACCAATCTCACACTATCAAAGTTCCCCTATGCGAAACCCACCC
>CAISOI010000553.1 GCA_903886985.1 uncultured Chthonomonas sp. | reverse complement strand
GCATACTATCTCCGGGAAAGTCGTTTCATTTTTTGCATCGATACATTATGAACTACGCGTGGAATTGCCTTTCTTCCATATTGACCATTCATAAACTTCAAGAACCTTTTCAGCCATCTTTTCGGGCGTAAACTGTTTGGCATTTTGGAGGCATGCACGCGTCATACTCTTTAACTTAGAAGGGCTCTTCAAAATAGTGTTGCAAGCTGCTGCGAACGCATAGGGATCACTTTCAACGATAATTCCATCCGAACCATGTTGGACGTTTTCCGGAGCACCTCCTTCGTTGACTACGACGGCGGGAGTACCCGTTGCCCTTGATTCTGCTATAACTAATCCCTGCGTTTCAGTTCCGGATCCGAATACAAACAGATCTGCAGCAGCGTAACAGGCGAACATCTCGTCGTGTTGCAAAGGTCCGGCGAATATTATCTTGTCACCGCATACCATTTGCAATGCAATTTTCTTGCAAGCATCTTCATATGGGCCCGATCCAACAATCAGAAGGCGAGAGCTTGGATTATCCGCCGAAACCAATGCAAACGCATGAAGTACCAGTTCCAGATTCTTCTCCTGAGATATTCTTCCCGCATATAGCAAGAGTGGCACGTCGGGTGGGATGCCAAATCTGTATCTCAATGCTTGTTTTGCCTGTTCGTTCACCTGAGACTCATTGGGTAAGGGGACGCCCGTGGGAATGACTTCAATTCGAGATTGAACACCATAGTTGTGGAGTGACTCGGAGGCAACCTTCGAGGGCACGATTACGCATGTACAACGGTTGTAATATTCCGGTATCCACCATTCTAACAAACTCTCAACCGCAGGTTTTGGAATTACCAGAAGATAGTGCCCATAGTGGTTGTACAGAGTGTGATACGTTGTGACTAATGGCAGATTCTGTTGCTGCGCTAACCTTCTTCCCAGCATGCCCAAGAACCAAGGGCTTTGGGTGTGAATCACGTCCGGGTCAAGTTTGGCGAACTCTTTTTTGAGTTTAGGAAACCAAGGGTAAGGAAGGTTATAATCTATATTTAGCGGTGCAGGGAAAGATGGAACACGGAGTACAAACGGGCCATCATCATATTCCGGATAAAGGGGAGCTACAACAGTCACCTTGTGGTGTCTGATTCTTAGTTCATCGATTAAGGTTCGAACGGAAGTACTTACCCCATTTTGCACCGGTTCATAGCTCTCCGAAAAAATTGCTACGCGCATTCGAACAACATTCTCAAGCTTCGATATTTCCGATCAAGCTCTCAGCTTCAACAAATGCAATCGCTTCCGTTAGGCGGTATGCACGCGTTTCGCCCGCTTTTCGCATAGTAGATATTGATGATTCAAGGCCTTTGCCGTGAACGATAGAGACACGTTCGGCGAGATCCAAGTCTAGGTCATTGAAATTTGACCGGCAATCACATAAGACACCCACAATCTGGATGCGCTCATTCTGCTCGTCGGTTTGGTCCGTAGGTTTCAGCCCTTCCCATGTACGAGGATTAAGCTGCCAGATGTCTTTTAATGTAAGTAACTCGGTCTGATCCAACTTCCGGTTGGCTTTAGGTGTTCGCGTTCGTTTATAGATCAGTGAGCTAAATGCGGGCGTTTCTTCTTCATCGATTTGAACAGGGGCGAAAGTTAAAGGTCTTTGCTGATTAATAACGACGACCGCAGGAGTGTCATTAATTGGCTCAGGAGTTACTACAGCGACTTGCTCGTGAGCATCTTCTTCAGTACCTGTTTTAGTTTTTTGCTCTACTTCGATTTCGACAATAGCTGCAAATTGAGTATCTTTCACTTCCGTGTCGGCAACAGATTCTATTATTGTAGGAACTGTTACTTGCTCTACTTCTGCCAGAGGCGGCGTGGGTTTCCTTAGAAAAGGCAAATAGGTGTCTATGGATGGGATTTCGACTTCTCCCATTCCAACTCCTGATGTGGACACGCGCGGTTCTATGCTTCTTCGGGGCAAAACCACAGTCTTAGGTTCAAGTGTCGGGGGAACGGGAACTGCATCCATTTCTGAATGGGGAATTGAATGTGAAACGGATGCTGCTTCAAAGTTCAGATCGGGACGTTCGACTGGTGGTTGAATTGAGGAGTACCGAGTTTGACGGATAACATCAGTTGATACCTCTAAAATCGGAACCGTGGGCAAAATCGTTTCAGATACATCCGTATGCGCAACCGAATCATCTATAGAAGGCAACTCCAGATTCGAAATGT
>CAISOI010000552.1 GCA_903886985.1 uncultured Chthonomonas sp. | reverse complement strand
CGATCCTAATGCGTTCAATGCAGGGAGAGGCAAAGGACGTTGGGCAAATAATGGGCTCTGTGGGCCGCGAACTGGCAGCTCGTTCCGGCAAAAACTGTATCATTGCAGGCGGGGAAACTACAGTTACCGTGCGGGGAAACGGCAAAGGTGGAAGGTCGCAGGAACTTGCTGTTTCTGCCGCCGGTGAATTGGCGGGATTACATAATATTGCGCTGCTTTCAGCTGGAACGGACGGAACAGATGGCCCTACCGATGCTGCTGGCGGAATGGTTTCTGGGGAAACCTGCATGGACATTGCTGATCAAAAGACTGCTCTGTCAAATAATGACTGTTATACGTACCTGAAACGACACAACGCACTTTTCACCACTGGTCCCACGGGGACCAACGTCGGTGACCTCGTGATCATTGTCTCCGACAACTGAAGCGTGATATCCAATACCCTAGGACGAACCCCATGAATCAGATTGACCGTCCCTGTTAGAGGTGATTTGAAAGAGGCTGAACTCTCACACGACGGCGGAAGGTTTGTACTCTTAGTAGACTGTATGAAAAAAGATCCGCCCGTAAAATTCATCCGCTTGGGTGGAATTGATTCGCAGAAAACTAAAGTTCTATTGACTAGGCCGCCGTCAGATTGGGTCTCCTGCTTAAACATCAAGTGGAAACCCAAATCCATAGAATTCCACTTTGTTTATGACAAAGAACTGTACTCAATTGCCATTGACGGGAACATTTAGCCTTGAATTTAACTAAGTAAAATCGTAGGAATATTGTATATAATTCAATTAATACGATAGGCGATACTTGACAGTTTTCGGATTGTTACTCTACAATATATAAGAAGATTCTTGATAAAATGCTAACCCCCCAAAAGTTGACCTGAATTTTCTGATAGCAAGTTTCCATCGGCACAGAAACGTGCCGATGCGACTAAAGCAGTCAGAAAGTAGGGTAAAGAGAACCGATGAACCGACTGCCTGTAGACACTGCCTCAGATATTCGTGAGCCTATTCCATTTTGGCAAACGATCATTAACTTCGCCCCATACGTAGTTTTCCTCTGCATGCTCTATATGGTCTTCGCCATGACCGTGGACGATGCCTACATCACACTGCGTTATGCTCATAACATTCTTTCCGGTTATGGTGCGGTATTCAATCCCGGCGAACGTGTCGAAGGCTGCACAAGCCCGCTCCACCTAATGCTCTGTGTGGCATTGCTCAAGGTGTTCACTTCAGTAGATCCACTGTTCAAAACAAAACTGTTGGGAATCTTTTTCGGGTTTTTGACACTGTTCCTCGTAGATAAACTTTGCCGACTCTGGAAGTTCGATATTCTCCGAACTTTGCTGATACAGCTGATAATCGTTTTCAATATGAATTTTGCCACCAGCGCAGTGAATGGGCTGGAAACAACCCTCTTTAGTGCTCTCTTGATAGGTTTCCTTCTAGTGCAGCAGCGCGAGTCTCATTTGAGAGGCCGAGTTCTATCAGGTTACCTACTCTTTGTTTGTCTTCTCACCCGACCAGAAACAATTATTATCGGGACCATCTACCTCATTTACGCATATCTCTCGGTGAGGGGTGACGCGGAACAGGTAGATCGAATTCGTAGGACGACAATGCAGTTTGCATTATGTACTGTTGGTCTTTTCGCGGTGCGATATTCCTACTATCACTCGCTGTTGCCGAACACCTATTATGCCAAGAGTGTGCCCTTGATGCAGGCGATAAAAGAGGGAGTTCGATACCTCGTACATCCCCTCTCGCCAAACACCTTGGGTATTCAAGGGCTTTTCGCCACTCCCCACAAGATCGCGTTCAACTTCACAATGGCGGTCTTTTGGATACTGGCAGCCTATGGTGCCTTCTTAGGACGGCGTGATCGAGCAATTCAGATTTCAGCGATCATTTCAGGCTCGGCGATTCTATTCGTGCTCAGAAGTGGTGGGGATTGGATGAGCGGATGGCGCTTTATGATCTCCGCGCTACCATTTGTTGCGATATTACAAACGCAGGCGCTTAATATTCTATTTCAAAAATTTGTTGGCAGACAACGATTTGCCTTGCAGTTCGCGACAGTCACTTTCATTTGGCTCGGAAGCTATGCAATCTCTCCCAAATACCCTTGGTCTAACGTGAACTTCTCTTCCGTCGGGAGCGATCTCCTCGCTTCCTCAGGCAGTGTGGATGGGCTTGGTAAGCTACAGATGAAACTCGCGGACTACATCAAACGAAAATGCCCTCCCGGATCCACAGTTGCCTATAGCGAGATGGGTTATGTGGGATACATGAACCCGGATATCCGTCTGATCGATGTTCATGGGCTCGTCGACGCCGACATCGCTCACGTCACGGGAGTTAGGCGAATGACTATCGGTGTTTATGACGTCTTCTGGAATGAACCCAACAGCCCGGTGGGCTACTGGCTAAAGAAGAAACGGCCGGATGTCATCATTAGTGGAATTGCGAATCCTGAGCCAAGAGTGTTGGGTGTCTACCAGATTCGAGATTGGATCGACGGTGCGCCTGTCTACGTTCGTGATGGATTTAATTTGAGATAAGTTGCAGCCTATTAGGAAACATTGGAATTGGGAAGAATATGGGGCCCTAACCTAAGTCAGGACCCTCGTATTAGTTGGCGAAAGTGACCAATTGTCATCTATTCTGAGTACTTCTTGAATGAATAACTCCAGATGGTTACTTCCCCGCCAATTGATCCATCGCGAACTTAATCGTGCGGTAATCTTTTTGCTTCACGATCAAGTTTGCCAACTTGGCATCCTTACTCACTTGAAATGCCATTCGGGCAGTCACTTCCTGACCATCCTCCGGAGTGCCCGAGTATATGCCGTCGCGCTTTGCGAAGAGCCAATGATCTTGGTATCCCCCAGGGCGTGCAAAAATGTACGGAGCGATGTTTTCGCCATCCTCTGTTCGTAGGCTGGCATCTAACGACCCAAATCCCACCGTCGGTTCACCACTCGAAGGTTTGGACCACGAGCCTTTGAATGTCACAGTTACAATGGCCCATTTTTTGCCCTCATCGAGCATATAGTCCCCGATGGCAGAGTCGCGATACTCAATAGGCGCGCTGACTTTCCAGTCGAGATATTCCGTCGGGATATAGGTGTCCTTGATCCCAACCTGCGTATCTTTGGAATCGACCGTCGCGGCGTTACCCAATCCCTTAAGAGCATATCGGACAACAGGCTGTGCTTCATTTTGCCGTGCAACAATCAGTTTCGGTATTTCGTCACCCGCAGGAACTAATAGTGCGACGTAAAAAGCTGTTTTCTGTCCGGGCTTCAATGATGATTGGAGATATTTCTTGCTGCCTTCGATACTAAAGACACCGCATACACCAATGTTACGATCGTCCTTGGTCACAGCAGTCCAACTGAAACTACTGATGTCCAGAGGAACTTCTTTGGCATTTGGATTTTGGATAGTGCCGTGCAGCACAAGTAGCTGTGAATCAGCTTTAGGCAGCACATTCACTGTATAGGTCCCCCCGTGAAAATAGGGTTCTGACATACCGCTTACTTCTTGCTGCGTAAGTCGACCAATACTGTACTCAAACTTTTGAATTGTGAGGTTGAGCGGGAGTGCCTTACCGCTAGTATATGTGGTTCCGAGTTTACCAAAGTCTCCAGCAAGTTGTTTG
>CAISOI010000551.1 GCA_903886985.1 uncultured Chthonomonas sp. | reverse complement strand
TCCCATATGCTTGTTATATTCAATCATGATAAGTCCGCAAAGGTCTATATTAATGAGTTGACTTTCCATTTTCAGTTAAAGGCAAATCGGACTATTGGACCAGGCGAGACAGTATTCGAGGACGATATTGTTGATATTGAGAGTTTAAGTTTTGAGGGTGTCTCGATTCCTGAGGACGCGGGATACATGTTTCTATTTTCGTGCGGATGGCGCAAAGGATTTTGTTTTGACTTTGGACCACTTACAACAGAAGAATCATCCATAAGACCTTATAAAATTGAATCGTTACTCGGTAAAGCTTCCGCGTATGTCCGATTTCAGCATATGTTCAAAATCAAGGACGATGAATGGTCGCTTCTCATTGATCAAAAATGGTTTCCGTTTGTAACATTGACCGCACATACTCTGAAGGAAATGTTGGCACATATTAGAGCCGGGTGGAACATTGACGAAATGTTGCCAATGATAGCCATAGAGCTTGAATCTCGTGCCGACATTATGAAAGCCAATTGGCGTGCAAATCCAATTTTTGAAAACCACATAATGTTATTTGAAAAGGCTTTGGAAGAATTTCTGGAGAAGGACTACATAAGCTCAACTGCAATTCTTTATCCTCGGATTGAAGGAATATTGCGAGGTTATCATAGCATCGTGAACCCTGCACAAAAAGCGAATCAGAGTAATCTTTTAGCTTCTGTCATTGGAGATACATCGACAAAAGACCGGATACTTCTACTTCCAGATAAATTCAAGGAGTATCTGGAAAAAGTCTATTTCCCTGATTTTGATCCTAACTCAGTCACAGATGTCACAAGGAATACGGTCTCTCATGGCATCGCTCCAGAGGATAAGTATAACCTGAAGGCTGCAACAATCGGATTTTTGATAGTTGAACAATTGTCTTTTTATTTAGCAAAATAGGGATATTGCACCGGAGCAAACTGCAATTTGTATAGAAGATCAAAACTGAATGTTCATATTTTTCCGGTCATTACTTCACAGATCTCAAATGAAGACATCTGCTTTTGGGGACCCAGCGATGTTCGTATACAAATGCAGATTCAAGTCAGTTTGGAGCGAGCCTTATGCCGATCCTACCGCTAACGTTGACCAAGCCGAATCAGAACCCATACCCTACAACACCCGCTATGGAGGCAGGAGTTACTGATCACGATTGGACTGTTTAAGAGATCGTAAATCTTTTATAATTCAAACTGACCCATTACCCATTTCCCGAGTTAGGAATCTAAGTCGGTTATCGTCAATTATACAAATTGACCCAAAAGAAGAGGTGAACAGGCAATTGCATTTAGAAAATATATTCAATATTGTCGCTCGACAATTTGGGCCGGCACTTTCCGTTTTCTTCGTATATTTTTTGTCAAAGTCAATTGTTGTAAATGCAAAAGGTGACAGCAAATCTCCGATACTTTCAGAAAAGCCGACTATAGGAGAGATTTTGTATTTCTACAGTTACCATATTATTGGCACCGCTATTTGTTCATTTTTCATAATAAGTATTTATGCATCATATATATTTACTAACCTCGACGCCTTGATATCTTCAATCATTGTCATAACTGTAACAAGCTTTATTGGTATTCAACAGGGATTATCAGAAAGAAAGGAAGGAGTGAAACCAATTCAGGATAGCAGGGTTAAAGGCAAATATGACGACTATTAATCATTTTAACCAAATGAGGGCTGTGACCGAAATTCCAAACACCTACCCTACATCCTTGACAACAACATCTACACGATTCCGGTAGAATAGTTCCAGCAATTGTTTAACTCGTAGGAGAGCCAGCTATGAAACTCACGAAACTTCCATTCCGCTCCGTCGCCCTCGTGACTATTCTTTTCGCGTCCGTCTCAGCCCAAGCTCAAACCAGACCCACACCGCCACCGCCGCATTCGCGCTTTCACTGGTTCAAAGCTACTTTGCGACAATTCTTTGAGTTAATTTCGCTGGAAGTTATGCCACTAAAACATTGGCAGTCATAACTTTGTCGTCACATCTTGAGCAGATGTGTCCGTTGGAATGGGTCATTGTCGATCATCCAAACTGATTGCAAAGTGAGTTTGTAGATAAAATGAGCTATTGGTACGCGAGTGTGTTGGGCGTAGAAAAGCTTGACAAAATGAAGAATATGAATTGCAAGTTCAGGTGATCAGTAATGACGGCGAGTTTCGAAAGCTTGAGCGGTCGTCGAAAGGAACGAAGAAACTACTTTTGACCTACATCTTCTAAACATTTCGAAATGCAAGTAACGTATAATGGATGTTAACTGAACGTTCTAAGATAGAGTAGCTGAGATGAACTACCAAGATTATATTACGATAGACCCTGACAAGCGCAGTGGCAAGCCATGCATTCGAGGAATGCGAATTACCGTTTACGACATTCTCGATTACCTTGCATCTGACATGACTCGAGAAGAGATACTGCATGATTTTCCAGAGCTAACCGTGCAAGACATACAAGCGTGTCTGGCTTTTGCCGCCGATAGAGAGAGGAAGCTGTTTACCGTACCCGCATGAAGGTATTATTGGATCAGAATCTGTCACGCTGGCTTAAACAGCGTTAAAGGATATTTTTCCTGACTCGACTCACGTTCGACAGCTATCCATGGAAGAGGCAACGGACACTGCCATTTGGAACTTCGCTTCAACCGAGGGTTATACGGTCGTCTCCAAGGACTCGGATTTCCGTCAGCGCAGCCTATTGTTGGGAAGTCCGCCCAAAGTTTTCTACTTAAAGGTTGGAAATTGCTCAACCAAAGAAGTGGAAGCTATTTTACGCCTACACTATCACGACGTTGTGGCATTCATTGCTGATCCAACTACGACCTGCCTTATTCTGTCTTAGTAGCGACGTACAGACCGCATGGCACGGAGGAATTCGAACATCCTGAGCATGGCGACAACACAATGGGCGGAACGGGCAAGGAAGTTAGCGCGGTCGGAGTGATGCGGCTCCGGCTGGGAGGCTTATTGGGCTACTCGAGTTAGAGTGGCGGGCGTTTCATCGACGGGTGTTTGTGAGTGGGTAGAGGAGAGGTTTGAGTTAATGATATTGAGGCGAATCCTATGGAATTAGGTCGATTTAATGGGACTGCCCTCCTAACAGGAGCCGGTTTTTCAGCTAACTGGGGTGGTCTTTTGGCTTCTCAGTTTTTTGATCACTTAATCGGTATGCCGAGAATCAGAAGTAACAAAGGGTTACGGGAACTATTGTTACGTGAAACCAGTTTTGAGGCGGCATTATTCATCGCCAGATCCAACGGATTCTCGGCAGAAGACGTGTCAGTTCTTGAGAACGCAATATCTGACGTTTTTGTGCAACATGACAAGAACCTTCAAGCATCAGGTTTTCGAAATGAATCAGACATCAATATATATGGTGTCCAGAAATTCCTTCGTAGATTCCATGGGACGGGTGGAAATAATTCAGGGTATTTATTCACGCTGAATCAGGACCTCTTACTAGAAGGTAAACTCTATGATAGCGTAAATGGTCCCCCGCCAGTCCTTCCCGGAATTCCATCACGATCAGACTGGTTCACAACACACTATAGAAGTGGCATAACCACCCTCCCTTTCGGTTCAATGCATTCATATTCAATACCAGATTATGAGCACAAAGGGCCGACAGAAAACTTTATGCTAATGGATGATTCTCAGCCCAACTTGGCTAACCAGTTCAATTATCTCAAGTTACACGGGTCGTTTGATTGGCGGAGTGAAGACGGTTCACATAAATTGGTGATTGGTGGCAATAAGGCTGAATCGATCAACTCAATACCTCTTCTGAAATGGTACGGGGATGTATTTGACGCGGTTTGCCAAAGTGGAAACCTTAAGCTATTTGTGTCAGGATATAGCTTTGCGGACGAACACATTAATGCGATTTTAGCTCAAGGCATTTCGAAGGCTAACTTAAGCGTATTTATACACAACACAACTGCTTCAGCGGTAATGAAAAACCAACTTGCTAATTTGCCATACGGTACTGAGATATGGCGTGGTTTAGAGGGATACTCGAGCCAGACCTTATTCAATATCTTCCCTGGCAATCAAGCGGAAACTCCTGAGTTGAAGCGAATAGTGCAGGCTATATTTGACACGTAATGGAAAAGTCAAAGTGACACTTGATTGACTCGAAATGATCTACCGTTACGTAAATCCGTAGCGGAAATGGGATTAGTATGAATGATCTAAACGACTATTACAAAGTACTAGGTTTGCCTGAGAATTCCTCATTAGCGGAGGTTAGACAAGCCTATAAGGAATTGGTGCAAGTTTGGAACCCTGAAAGATTTTCTCACGATCCGCAGTTGCAGCTAAGAGCTAAGTCAACTCTCGCCGAGATTGATGAAGCTTTTGACCAAATAGTGAAAGCTATGTCGGTTAAAGAGGAGACCCAAACAGGTCTAAATGTTACAACAACTCCAGCACCTCGGCAACTCTGTCAAGAAGAAGAAATTGACCATGAAAAGTCCGAAAAGCAAGTGCTCAATTGGGGAGATGTTGAAACCAAAGCTCAACCTAAAAGTATGATGGACACATATTTTCCTTCGAAGAGTTTTCGAGGATGTATATGGATATTACTAATTATTTTTGCGAGAGCACTGTTTACAATGTATGGTGCTTCGTTCCGCACACTTTCCCCACCAAATACCTCACGGAATGAAAGTGATTCAAATTCGCCAGTCGTATTGGGGGTTCCCATTGACAACGGTGCGTGGACTACCTATGTTTCAGACAAAGGTGAGTATTCGTGCTTGATGCCAGGCGTGGTTTCAACCAGAGTACAACACTTGGATACGGAAGCTGGTAAGGTTGAACAACATATTACGTCGTGTGAACGAGTCGGTGAAAGCTTTACAATTGAATGCGAGGACTATCCTCCAGGCGTAGTTTTCAGTGGCACTGAATTGGAAAGAGCTGATACAGCTATCAAGAATTATGTTGGGGATCATAAATTTCAGCTTCAATATAATAAACCTGCGTTATGCGGCAAACATTCAGGCAAGGAGTACAGATATGATGATGTTGCTGCTCACGCAACGGTTACTGTGAGGGTTTTTGTGATCAAGGATCGAGCAATAGCGATGATCTTTATTGGTACTATAGGTCATGTAAACATTGAAAATGGCAAAAGGTACCTCGAATCACTCCAAATTATAGACAGCAAATAGGTTTAGCCGACGCTTCCCGAACCCACTTTCAAATCCACAACGCTCTAATCCAATCATCTCCTGTCTTCAAACCGTTTCCTGCGCGGCACACTTTCGAATGGAAGAGAAACCGAGATTAAGCAAACTCCATCCAGCCCACTCGTATCAAATACTTTTGCCCTAGTAGAAGTAGCTTGCCATGTCCCTTCAATAACTCATGCCTTCGGTTCACGTACTAGCTCGCAGCGATAAATTGCCGGATAGTGTAGGAACTGGGCACAGAGCTGGCTGAAGAAGATAGGCTTGATAGGTGGTCAACTATTGTATCGTATGCCGACGCTACAGTGTTAATGTATTTACTTGCCTAAGATAAAGCACAAGTAGCATGATCTGACCGGCTCCCTTCCATTTCTAGTTGCTAAAAAATTCCAAACAGACCAGTGGAATGATTACAGGATACTGGTTTCGAAGTGTCTAATAGTGAGCCATTGCCAACGTACGGCATCTTAGGGTTATTCTGGATCGGAGGGAAATCGTATCGAATACTGTACGTGCAGAAAGTCGCGCATCCTACCTACACTCCATCAATGCGGTTATTGATCATATTGATCGGCACATTGACCTACCCCTACCCCTTTCGGAACTAGCGGCGGTAGCTGGGTTCTCCGAGTTTCATTTTCACCGTGTCTTCCGATCATTAACAGGCGAGCCACTAACTCAGTTTGTAATCAGAATGCGATTGGAACGGGCACTCTGGGCTATGCGATATGCGCCTGCAAGCATGTCTGAAATCGCAATGGATTCCGGTTTTGGATCGCTTTCCACTTTCTCCCGCACGTTCAAGAAACACTATGGAATTAGCCCGGAGTTGGGCGGCAAGAAAATTGTGGGGCCCATCAAGATCCCGATCGGACAATTTGGTTGGTTTACGGATATCGACGGCAATGTGATACGATCACGTCAATCTGCCGCAGAGGGGCGGCTGATTTTACAGTCAAATGTGCCAATTCGCTGGTCACATAAAGTGTCAACACAGTTCATACTTATACTGAGTTTCAATAGTGAAACTCAGTATATGCTTGAATCACCTCAATGAGAGGTCGTTGCCGAATTTATGAGCGTCATTTCCAAATTGTTAAAGTTCGCTAAAGTTCTTGTTCCAATCGTTCTCGTGGTG
>CAISOI010000550.1 GCA_903886985.1 uncultured Chthonomonas sp. | reverse complement strand
GAGCGCGGCATCGGCAACGGTATCTCTTTGATTATCTTTGCTGGGATTATGACAAGCCTGCCATTCCAGGTTAGCCTCATCGTTGAATCCGTCAACAAGCATCTGGTTTCGCCGTTCCAAGTCATTCTGCTTGTCGCCTTGTTTGTAGCTACTGTAATTGGAGTTGTCTACGTTACTCAGGGTGTTCGCAAGATCCCGATCTCGCACGCAAAGCGTGTTGTGGGGATGCGAATGACTCAGGGTGGAAATAACTTCCTACCGATCAAGGTGAATACAGCAGGTGTTATTCCAATCATCTTCGCGATCTCAATGATGATGTTCCCGTCTCAGATAGTGAACTTGATCCAAAGTAAATCTAGCTTTGCAGCATGGCTAAAGTCCTTCACGACTTCGATGATCCCAGGAAATTCGTGGTGGGCGTCTGTCATCTATGTGTTCCTGATTATCATTTTCACCTATTTCTACACTGCAGTGATCATGAACGTTCAGGACATGGCAGACAACCTGAAACGGCACAACAACTTTATTCCAGGAATTCGTCCAGGTAAGCCTACTTTCGACTACTTGGACAAGGTCATCGGTCGTATTACTTTGGCAGGAGCTGTCTTTCTTGCCGGTATCGCCTTAGTTCAGTACATTGCACCCAAGTTCACCGGTGTGACGTCTTTTAGTCTCGTAGGTGGAACATCGCTACTGATCGTCGTTGGCGTAGCAATTGAAACAATGCAGCAGATTGAAGCGCAACTAATGATGCGTAATTACGAGGGTTTCATAAAATAACCCTGAGAAATGTTGGGCAATGGCTAGGCAGCCTCGCCTATAAGAGCGGTATTGAATGATACTCATTCTGTTTGGTCCTCCGGGTGCCGGTAAAGGCACTCAGGGAAGTCGTATTGTCGAAGCTTGCGGTGTGCCGAAGATTTCTACTGGTGAAATTTTCAGAGACCTAGCCGCAGCAAAGACTGAATTAGGGCTTACGGCGAAATCATATTGGTCAACCGGTAAACTGGTTCCTGATGAAATTGTAGTAGGTTTAGTCAAAGAGCGCATTGCAAAGGCGGATTGTGCTAAGGGATTCATCCTCGATGGATTTCCACGCACTGTCTCGCAAGCAGAGACGTTTGACATAATGCTTTCACAGTCCGGAAATAAATTGGACGGTGTTATTGATTTTGAAGCGAATGTAGATGAGCTTGTCAGAAGACTCTCGGGACGACGGACTTGCGATAACTGTGGGGCAACGTTCCACATAATTACTCTTCCACCTAAGGTTGATGGTTTGTGTGATTATTGTGGCTCTGAACTTATTCAGCGTAACGACGACAATCCAGAGTCCATACGGACGCGACTTAAAGAGTATTCGTCCAAGACTGAACCAGTAATAAACTACTATGTCAGTAATGGTTTGCTTCACAGAGTAGACGCTGACCGTTTGCCGGACGTAGTATTTAATGAAGTACTAGAGTTATTGAAGACAGTGAATTGTGGCGCAAGTAAAGAAGCATTAGTTGGATGATACTACTAAAGTCTGACGAAGAGATTACTAAAATTCGTGCTGCTGGTAAGGTAGTGCATGAAGCACTCCAAGCTATGAGAGCGGCGATAATTCCAGGTATATCAACAACGTTTGATCTTGAGAAAGCTGCAATTGAAGTTATGGCAAGTCACGGTGCAGATTCTGCATTTTTCGGATATGCGCCGCATGGTCACCCGCCTTATCCTGCCTATACGTGCATAAGTGTCAACAACGAAGTAGTGCACGGTATTCCGGGACGGCGAGTACTGCTTGACGGTGATATAGTAAGTTGCGATGTTGGGGTAAAGTTAAACGGCTATTTCGGTGATAGTGCTTGGACTTTTCCTGTGGGCGAAATCTCGCCCTCTACTCAACGTCTGTTGAAAGTTACTGAAGAATCCCTTTACAAGGGGATTGAAAAGCTAAAGGTTGGAACTCGACTAGGCGATGTCGGTTACGCTGTCGAAAAGCATGCAAAGCAGGCAGGTTTTTCCGTTGTGCGGGAAATGGTGGGACATGGGGTCGGAAGACATCTACATGAAGATCCACAGGTTCCGAACTATGGGCGCCCAGGAACGGGTATAGTATTGCGCGAGGGAATGACGATTGCCATTGAGCCGATGATTAACATGGGCCGTGGTGATATTCGATCGCTGG
>CAISOI010000549.1 GCA_903886985.1 uncultured Chthonomonas sp. | reverse complement strand
TGAGGCCGCCGAAATCATCGGGAAAAGCCTCTCTGCGACGAAATCATTACTTTATCGGGCTCGTCGAGCACTTCGAGAAAAACTGACGCAAACGTGGGAGAATGAACTGCATGTCTAATATTCGATGTCAGTCTGTTTCGGCACTATTGGATCCATATGTAAATCGAGACCTTAGCGAGGAGTCCATTGCGATCGTAGAAAGACACTTAATGACATGCGTCGAGTGCGCGTTCGAAGTAAGAACTCTCGAACAGACTGTCAATCACTTAAAGTCTGCTCTTATAGGGTCCGATGAGAACCTACCAGCCTTTCGAGAACGAATGTGCGCAAAATTAGAGCAAGCCTTCGAAGATATATTGACTCCCAAGGTTGAGAATTCAGAATTCCAACGCACATTGCCGCTATACTAATGTTATGCGGTTCTTTAGATCTCAAAAAGTAATTCGAATTCTTGCTTCAGCCGTGCTCATAGTAATTGGAGCCGGAATGATGCTGCAAGGCAATGTGGTTTGGTTGTTGGGATTTGGAGTTATGGGCTTAGGCCTAATCGGTGTAAGCTCAGCTATGTCTTTAAGGTCAGACGGTTCCAGCAAGAGCTCCGACCCCTATGACCTAAAAGCACTTTACGATACTCCAGCCGCAAATATCTTAACTGACGAACCATTGGTAGAAGCGGATGCCACCTATGACGTTGCCGTTTGTCACCGATGTGGACAAGGTGTTTCAGACAAATTTGCGATCTGTCCAAATTGTGGCAACAGATTGGGTTACTGATTTCAATCACCGACATATGATATACAAAATGCTATGCATCCCTTGAACCTTATCCGCTTCACTTTAACACTCTATTTTGCCTGTGCCTTAACCTCCTTAGCCACTAACACTATCGCGCAATCCAAGAAATCACCCGTAACAGTGACAGTATGGGGCACAGGCAATTACGGTATTCCCCGTAAAGACGCTACTGATCCACTAAGTCGTGCAAATAGAGCTGTTATTGAGGCATTTGAAAAGTCGCATCCAAATACGCACTTGGAAGTCATTACAGGTCTGGACATTCAAGGTCCTGCAAATGAGTCGGGTCTGTTAATGGCACTCGCAGGAGGCATGGCACCTGACGTTCTGTATGTAAATTTCCGGCAGTTGGATGGATACGTGGCACAGGGATTTCTCTATCCCCTAGATGAGTTCATCAAAAGTAATCCTCATGTCATGGACAAAGTCCACCTGCCAATCCGCGATGTCTGCACGATTAACAATCACCTGTATGCATATCCGTTTCAGCAAGCTGTCCAAGCACTCTACTATCGGAAGGACTTATTTAGAGACGCTGGTTTGGACCCAGAGAGTCCACCCAAGACATGGGACGAGTTTTACACCTATTGCCAAAAGCTAACAAAACCAGAGAAAAACCAATGGGGATTTGGATTTGATTCAGCTCCTCAGAGCACTGCTTACTGGTGGATAAATTTCCTGTGGCAAGCTGGGGGAGATGCTGTCAAGCGACTTCCTGATGGGCAGTGGGTAGATGCCTTTAATAACGAATCGGGAGTTCAGGCACTCAGTTTCTATCGAAAATTAGTCGCTGATGATTGGACCATGCCAAATGGAAAACGCCAGCGTGGTGTCGCCTTACGCACAACGGATATGATGCGAGACCACGTGGAAAAAGGCGGGATCGGTATGTGGTTTCAGTATCAGACCGATACAATAGCCAATCGATTTACGATGAACATAAACTCCGCGTTGATCGGGATTGCACCTATGCCAAAAGGTCCGACTGGTATAACAGGTAACGAGATCAATGCTTTCATGTTTGGCATATCTGCCCTTCAAAAGGATTCGAAGGTACGTGCGGCGGCATGGGAATTCATTCAATATATGGGTTCAGAAGAAGCTGACAGGATTCGTACGAAGGCATTTGTAGACACAGGTATTGGGGGATCGATAAGCCCTGATCTCCTCATCAAATATGGGTATGACGATCTCGTTACTCCTCAAGGCAGACAATGGGCTGCATCTCTCAAAGCGCTATTTGAAACGGGCAAACCTGAACCCCACGGCAAGAACTGCCAAATGATATATACAGAATTGGACGGTCCGCTGGTCGAGATCGGGCTCTACCCAGAGCGTGATCCAAAGGACATCCTCACTCGTGCCGCAGCCAGAATCAACTCCAAGCTCTTGAACTATGTCGCGCCTGAGGTTATTGCTAACAGGCGTCGGACTGCCTTAGGTTTGGTGACAGGACTGATGATCGGGGCAACCGTTCTCACCATATATTCTATTCGCAAATGGATCAGGAGGCCAAAGGCAGCTGCCGAACCTGGATCCGCAGGAACCCGCAAATGGCAGTACCATGTAGTTCCGATTCTATTCATGGCACCAGCGGTTGTCAGCGTTGCTCTGTGGGCCTATTTCCCCTTGGTTCGTGGACTTCTGATGGCGTTTCAAGATTACAAAGTCGTTCAGCCTTCGCATTGGGTAGGTCTGGACAATTTCATCGAGGCATTTACACAGCCGACATTCTGGTTAGGGATTAAGCACAGTCTCGAATACGTTGCTCTCTCTATCGGCTTGGGGTTCTGCTTACCAATTCTGCTTGCTCTTATGCTCTCAGAGATCCCACGTGGCAGGATGTTGTTTCGGACACTATATTACCTTCCTGCTGTCACATCCGGGTTAGTAATTGTGTTCCTGTGGAAACAGTTCTATGATCCTGGAGCGCAGGGGCTCATAAACCAACTCATCAGTAGTGGTAACGGTGGGATAAATGCTCTCTGTTACCTAGTCCATATTCCACTTCACCTTTCTACCGATGTTAAGATAGATTGGCTTGGCAATCCAAACTATGCAATGTTAGCCGTAGTAATTCCAACAATATGGGCGGGTGCCGGGCCGGGAAGTATCATTTACCTCGCGGCACTGAAGACAATTTCTGAAGAACTGTATGAAGCGTCTGATCTCGATGGAGCGTCCATTTGGACAAAGATTCGATTCATCACCCTTCCAAGCCTGAAGCCATTGATCATTATCAATCTTGTTGGCGCATTTATTGGTGCATTTAAGGCGATGGAAAACATCTTTGTAATGACTG
>CAISOI010000548.1 GCA_903886985.1 uncultured Chthonomonas sp. | reverse complement strand
TTGTAGCGAACACAATTTCGTCGACTCCCGCCTGGTGGAGCAGAGCTACTTGATATTCGAGAAAAGGCCGATTGGCAACTGGCAAAAGATGTTTGGGGCGTGAATATGTGAGGGGGAGCAACCTTGTACCAAATCCGCCGGCAATAATAATGCCCTTCATTCTAACGTAGCTCCTTCAAATTCCGAACGGATTTCACGTCCATAGTCATTGTCTTTTAATGCATATTCGATAGTGGCAGTGAGATAGGTCCTCCAGCCACCGATATCTATCCTCCGTTCATTCGTCAATAATGGCGTTGACCAACACAGAGAACCTGCCCTCACCAATTGACTGACGGCATCTGTAAGGTTTAGCTCTCCATTTTTTTGGAGTGGTGCAGTACGCAATGAGTCGAAAATCTTGTTGTTCAGGATCCAGCGTGCAGCGACGGCTCTATTACTGGGTGCATTTTGGGACAAAGGCTTCTCAACGATATCAACTATTCTCACGCTTTCCTCATCACCCACCCTCGAATGGGGTGCAATAATTCCATATTTTGTAGATAGATCCAAAGGAATAAACTGAGTTAGTACCGCTGCGTCTGCACTATTATTGACAAATGTTTGGAGCAACCTCGATAGCGGAGTTACTTCTGTGCCTTCGATAATGCAATCTCCAAATGCAGTTACAAATGCTTCTCCTGCAACCCAATGCTCCGCCAAGAGAATTGCGTCGCCAAGACCTTTCATTTCACTCTGAACGATGTAGTCAATGTTTGCCCCGAATGCATCTCCTGAACCAAAGAAATTCTTGATCATCTCTTTGGCGGGGGAAACTACTATACAGATATCCGTTATTCCTGAGTCAACAAGTTCCTCGATAACGTATTGGAGGACAAATTTCCGTCCCAGCGGCAACATCTCTTTTGGTATTGCACTTGTAAGAGGTCGGAGCCTACTGCCCAATCCAGCAGCTGGAACAACGGCTTTAAGGACAGGAGAATGAGATAATTTGCTGTGGTTCATAAATTAAATGGAGGTCATTCTGTGAGGAATTTGGTGTGACTACAGTTGAGCATGTTAGCACTCGGTTTTCGAGTTTGTCAAACAAACTGTTCAAGGTGGGTGCGCGCTTTCAAAAGTCCGCTTGCTTCCAATTCCCAAGCTCCGCTATAACGAAAGTCCTCCAATTCGATTGATACTATGTCGTTGTATCCCAAGGAATCAAGTTTAGCGGCTATTTTCGCCCAATCAGCATTGCCTTCCCCCGGAATGCAGTATCGCCAAGCATCCAGTCCAAACGGTTTTGGTTTGCTCAAGTTGGGGCCGAGCATTCCATACTGGTACATTGCCTCGGAGTCGAAAGTTGTATCTTTCCCATGCACATGGATTACGCGATCTCCAAATTCATCGAGAAACCGTAAGTAGTCAATCCCCAAGCGAATCAAATGGCTTGGATCGTAATTCAAGCACACGGCTTCACTGGGGAATTCCTTCAATAGGGCGCGAACCATTTCGGGAGTGACAGCCATGGACCCATAATGCGGAGAAGGTCCTGGCCAGCCTTCGACAGCCAGTTTCAATCCCCGCGATTCCAATTCCTTTACTACCAACCCGAAAGTCTCCTTGAAACGGGCCCATAGTTGTGCACGTCCGATACTTCCGTCGCGTGGAAACAAAACCGTGAAAAGTTTAGACGCTCCATTGGCTTTGGCCGAATCCATAATTGCTTCGCCTTCGGCATATGCCTTTTCCACCTCTATGTCATTGCCAAAGAGCCCGCAAAGGCTGAAAATGTCCACTGTTCCAATCTCAATATCGAGGGTTTGCATCGTTGTACGCTTCGATTCATCAATTGATCCGAGGTCGAGCGAATAAAATCTATTGGTGCTGGCCCATCTGCAGAGGGTGTCGAAAGGGAGTTCGTTGGCAGTATCTGGAATTCTAAAGCCTATCTTCAATCTTCACTGTCTCCTAGACTATGATTTAGTGACTTCGTTCAAAGTTCAGTGTTTCAAGTCTAAATTCCTGTAACAGATGAGAAGCACCTAGAACCATTTGGTATAGCATTCAGTCAATACAGTTATCTACGTTGAACATTTGGATGGTATTGGGAACGAGTTCGACAAAGATCGCATATATACAATGTATTAGATGGTCCCCACGGAAAGTGAACTTGTCGCTCGAAATCGGAATGATTGACGCTCATATTGGCGAATGCTATACTTTCTTTAAACGTGCTTTAAATCGAAAATGCCATAACTGCCTCATGGAGGTCACCCGTTGTTAAAATCAGTTAAGTGGACAATTTTGTTGCCCGCAGTCGTCGGTGTTTGTGGATCGTTTGCTGCTGGCCAATTGATTCGTCGACATTTCTCCGGTCCCAATGCAAGTCCGTTGCGGTTCACTTCATCAAACGCCGGGGCCGGGACTGGCATTCTTGGTTTCAATCAACAACAAGATGACTCTGCGCCCGTTGAAGTCTTTAAGGACGTGTTGGGTAAGATCCGAGGCGAATATGTGGATCGCGTCGATGACGAAAAGAAGCTGGGATTTGGAGCGGTCAAAACTATGCTCGCTTCACTTGATGACTCCAAAACTCGATTTCTGGAGCCCACCCAACGCAAAGTATTTATTGATCAGTTAAACGGCAAATACGCTGGTATCGGTGCCGCCGTGGCTGTTGTGAAGCAAAAGCGAAATGAAATCGATCAGCGTCGACTGGCGATTGTCGCCCCTCTTCCAGGAAGCCCTGCTGAAAAAGCTGGTTTGGAACCAGGTGATTTCATCACTGAGATTGACGGGCACTGGGTTATTGCTTATGACCCGCGCCTCGATTTGGATAAGTTGCACCCAGCTAGCACTGACGACAAAGAGTTCCGTGCTGCTTTGAAGACGGCTGTAACCAAACTGACTGACGGGGTCTCACTGCAAAAGGCGTTGGACCAGCTTGCAGGGAAGCCTGGTAAGACTCTGAAATTGACAATTGAACGTGCCGGTATGACATCCCCTCAAAAAATTGAGGTTGCAACGGATGGTGTGAAGCTAGAGCCGGTTGAATTCAAAATGCTTAATGATCGGGTGGCTTATCTTCGTGTGACGCAATTTAATGATGCGGCGACTCGATCCATAGCAACTAGTCTGTCCGGAACAAGTGCTAAATCAATTGTACTTGACCTCAGGAATAACTTTGGCGGAGCGGTCACCAAGGTGGATGCTGGCGCATACGGATGCGCTCTTACTCTTCTTAGCAAGTTTACTTTAACTGGGACAATCGGAGCTCTCGTTCGGAATGGCAATAAGCAAGAACCCATTAGCATCAAAAGTGAAGGAACTCCCAAATATAAGGTCGCAGTCCTTGTGAATGGAGGGACTGCCAATCTTGCGGAGCTTGTCGCTTCTGCGTTGAAGGTCAGATCGAAAGCGGCTGTAATTGGATCCAATACCTTCGGAGACGCGATTTTCCAGAAGCTTGTCAGTTTGAACGATGGGGCTGCAATGACGATTGCATCCGGCAAAATGCTCGGTCCTGACGGTTTAGATTTTAGTGGCAAAGGTGTTCAACCGGATGTAACGGTAAAAACATTTAAACCTGCATCTGTTGATGCTGCAGTTACCAAAGCAGTTTCAGAACTTGGAAAGGCGTAACGACAAGTGAATAAGATAACATTTCCCAAAAACCGATTGCGTCGATCCACCGTTCCGGTGTTGACCATGTTGGTCGCCCTTCCTCTCGTCATAGGGTTTTGCGTTCCAGACAAATTTGATGGAGCTTTTAGCTCATTGTATGCGCTGGTTCAGAGTCCTGCGAAGGCAGCTGATGGTGACGGACCTCTAGGGTCATATCAGCAGGCTTTAGGCATTCTTAAGACAGAGTATTATGGAGACGCAATTACTCCAACCAAGTCCAAAGAGTTAACTTATGCAGCCATTCGAGGCATGTTATATAGTCTGAACGATCCTTTCACGAGTTTCTTGGATCCTAAAGAATGGAAGTCCATGCAGCAGACCACTCGTGGTGATTTTGAAGGAATCGGGGCGGAGTTAGAGCAGTTGGGACAGGAGATTAGGGTTCGCCGTCCAATTGCTGAAACGCCTGCCTATAAAATTGGGATTAAACCAGGCGACGTTCTTTTCAGTATTGAAACATACAATAAGGGTGTCCTCACCAAAACCACAAGCACACGTGGCAAATCGATCAATGACATTGTTGACATCATCAAAGGGCCGGCCGGTACAAAGGTTGGTATCAATATTGTTCGCAAGGGTGCTCCTATTCATTACTTGATTACCCGAGCACATGTTGAGCCGCCCATTGTCCGTTATTGGATGGAAGATAACGATAACAAGATTGGTCACATTGTTCTCAGCGAGTTTAACGAAAAGAGTGACTTCCAGCTGGATAAGGCTTGGGCATCCTTGGAAGCACAGGGTATGAAAGCTCTTGTGTTCGATTTGAGATACAACCCGGGCGGACTATTAAAGACAGCAGTCGACGTCGGGAGCAGATTCATCGAGAGCGGTCCTGTAGTGATCATTCAGGAGAAGAACGGACAGCGAGCAAAGCTAAATGTAGATCCTGATCAGCATAACCACAAGCGAGTTCCGATGGTAGTCCTTTTGAATGAAAACAGTGCTAGTGCATCTGAAATCGTTGCTGGAGCAATCAAAGACAATCAGGCTGCAACGATCGTCGGAGAACATTCATTTGGTAAGGGCTTAGTCCAAACCCTATTTCCTCTCGATGATGGCTCTGCTTTGCGGTTGACAACAGCTAAGTACTTCACTTCCTTAGGAAATGACATTAGTAACAAATATGATGATGATCATCGTCCAATGTTTGGTACCGGGGGCATCAAGCCAGATGTTGTAGTAAAGCAATCGGAAGATTGGGTAGATCAAAACTTCGATGACAAGAAGAACGACACTCAGCTTCAAAAGGCACTTGAGATATTACGAAAGACTGTAACCTCGACTGCGAAGAAGTAGTCACAGTTTGTGGAAACGAAAAAG
>CAISOI010000547.1 GCA_903886985.1 uncultured Chthonomonas sp. | reverse complement strand
TTACTGCTTGCCGAAATTTACCATCGAACCAACAAAATTGACCTCGCCGAAGAGCTCGTCGAGAATTCACGAAAGTTGCAGGCGGAAGTACATATTTCCGTACCAATTGCATACTCCTATTTGCAACTAGGCTCCCTTTCTTTGGATCAAGGTGATTATCCCGAAGCCCGCAATCTACTTTTTGAAGCTCTGTTACAGACGAGTCAAATAGGTAATGAGCCACTAGAAGCAATTGCCTTGGAACTTCTTGGTATAACTGCATTGCTCCAGAACGATCTGATGTCTTCTTTGGATTTCACGAAACAGCGCATTGCAATCGCAAGGCGCCTTGGAAATAGTGTCGGATGCGTCTCAGGATTGGTGCAACTTGCAACGGTCTGCCAAAAGCACGGAAAGCCTGCCGCTGCTACCGCAATATTGGGAGCAATTTCGACAATGGATGATGCTGGTATAGGGTCCACACTCGCCTTGATTTTGACCACCAATCTCAAAGAGGAATACTGTGATTTTAATGCTCAGATCGAAATCGGCAAAGCGCTGGATACCGATAAGAGTATCGCTCTGGGTTTGACCGCTCTTGCTGATTTGTAATGACCAAATAGCTATATGAGCCCGTGCTTGCATAGCTAAAGATAAAGGTTCAGAAGTACAGAGTGCAAAGTTTTTAAGATAAATATGTTCGCGACTACGAAAACGATTTCAAAAATGCCTGTACCTAATAGTTTACTTAACAGAAATGCCGAGGCCAAAGAAGTTAACGTGGATATGACCTTCCGGTATGCCACCAAATTAATGAGGGCGATAGTTGAGGGAACATCAGATTCGAACTTTGTTAAAGATTTAAACGGTGTTTATCTCATGATGAACGCCTCAGGTGCCGCCCTATTTGGACTGTCGCCTTCGGACATTGTTGGGCGCGATGACATTTTCCTTTTCGGACCTGCTGCCGCAAAAGAAATTGTCGCTGACGATGAACGAATTGCTAATAGTGGAAAGTCCGAAACATATGACACCAGCAGAACTATTGGCAATATTCTGCACAGATTCCAAACGACCAAAGGTCCCTACCGCGACGAATCAGATGAGATTGTTGGGGTTTTTGGAATTACCCGGGACATTACCAATCTCCTGGAAGCCCATGAAATTTTAGGAGTCTCCGAATCGCGGTATCGCAGTCTTTTCGAAATTAACCCACTTTCCACTTGGGTTGTAGAGACCTCCGATCTCCGTTTTTTAGATGTCAATGAAGCGGCAATCAAAAAATATGGATACAGTCGCGCAGAATTTCTTGAGATGAATATGCTGGACCTTCACCCTGGTGCGGACCTCGCACGCATCAGAGAAGCTCTGGAAGGCAAACCTCACAATTTGATGGACTCGAAAGGAAATCGACACCGGAAAAAAGATGGCTCCATCATCTCGGTCGAAATCAACTGGCGTCCACTTCAATACGATGGCCAACCGGCCAGGTTGGTCGTGGCATATGATGTAACTGAACGAGAACGTGCTGAAGAACAAAGAAACGCTTTGACCGTGGAACTTCAGAGAAGCAATAGAGCACTTACCGATTTTGCCTCGATCGCTTCACATGATCTTCAGGAACCACTGCGCAAAATCCAAACGTTTGGCGACCGCCTGAGATCTAAAGTTGCTCCTGAGGGTCAAGACTCATTAGATCGAATGCTGAATGCTGCCAATCGGATGCAGCGCTTGATTGATGATCTGTTGACATTTTCACAAGTGACTACTCGTGCACAACCATTCGTGCTAACAAATCTTACTGAAATAGCTACAGATGTCATTAGTGACCTCGAGGCCCGAATCGCTCTCACTGGTGGCGAAGTAAAATTGGAGAATTTGCCCTCCGTTTATGCTGACCCAAGCCAAATGCGGCAAATATTGCAGAATTTGATTGGGAATGCGCTAAAATACCATAAGCCAGATGTTCCACCATTGGTTAAAGTATACGCTGAGATGTCCCTTCAAGAAGAAACACCTATCTGCAATATCTACGTATTAGACAATGGTATTGGATTTGAAGAAAAGAATGCCGACAGGATTTTCGGCGTTTTTGAAAGACTTCACAGCAGGTCTGAGTACGAGGGAACAGGCATTGGTTTGGCAATCGTCAGGAACATCGCGCGTCGACATGGCGGAGATGTCGAGGCTGTCAGCGCGCCTGGTCAGGGTGCAAAATTCATAGTAAAGATACCGGTTCGCCAGCGCAAAGCTGCAGTTATCTAAGGAAAATCGATTGTCAGATATTCGGTCGGAAATAACAATTTTGATTGCAGATGATGATGCTGATGATCGATTTCTCATTCACGATGCATTGCGGGATTGCAACGTGCAAAATCAAGTTCTTTTCGTTGAAGATGGAGAAGAACTAACTGACTATTTGAACAGAATCGGCAAGTATTCAGATCCTAACAATTCACCGCGCCCCGGTCTCATTTTGCTTGACCTCAATATGCCCCGAAAAGATGGCATCGAAGCATTGAAGGAGATCAAGTCAAATCCACATTTACGCAGCATTCCAATAGTAATACTAAGTACATCGCGTGCTGACGAGGATATCTCGCGAGCATACGATCTTGGAGCGAATTCGTTTATCAGCAAACCCGTAAGTTATGACGGTCTTGTAGAGGCTATGACTTCATTAAAACTATTCTGGCTCCAGGTAGTACAGGTGCCCCGCGATTCCGATGCTTAGTAAATCCCCTCTTGAAGGCGCTACCAGAGTTCTTCTGGTAGAAGATGACGAAGACGATTACGTCATCGCACATGACATGCTTGATGAAATTGACACACAGTACTATGTACTAGAGTGGTCACGTTCCTTTGAAGACGCATACCATCGTATGATCAAGAATGAGCATGATGTCTGCTTGGTTGACTTCCGTCTCGGCGGGCGCACTGGTATGGACTTACTCAGAAGTGCCATCGAAGCAGGATGCAGTTCGGCTGTAATCTTCTTAACCGGTCAATCCGATCACGATGTCGATCAGGAAGC
>CAISOI010000546.1 GCA_903886985.1 uncultured Chthonomonas sp. | reverse complement strand
ATGATGTTGCTCCTTCGCCATAATGCATGCAAATTACTTTGCAATACAAAGTTAAAACTGGGAATAGACCAAATGCCTGATGGGGATTTTGAACCGATGATGAAACCTGGGGTTGAAATGCACCAAGAGGCTCGCGAGAATCTCAGGATAATTCGAGACCTGATGGAGCGATCCACTAAATACTCGACCTTTTCGGGGCTGTCGGGAGTACTTGCTGGGCTGGTTGCCATTGTCGGGTGTATTATCCAGTACTTTTACATCGACAATCTCACTGGCGGCCATCAGAAAGTCATATTTTTAGTAAACTGGGTGCTGGTGGTTACTACAGCGATCGGAGTTGACTACCTGATAACTAAACGAAGAGCTGCCCAGGTAGGTAAAACAATTATTTCGCGGTTAGGAAACCAGATGTTCACTGCCTCGCTTCCGGGGCTAGGTACTGGGGCTCTGCTGACATTCTTGTTAGTTAAGTTGGGATTGTCAGAATGGGTGTATCCATTCTGGATGATGACATATGGTGCTGCGGTAAGCGCTGTAGGTCTCTTTTCTCAACGAGAAGTCGGTAGATTGGGAAGAGCATTCTTAATCTCTGGCTTGTTGACTTTTATCCTTGTAAGCAGTCTTTCCGGCGCAAACGTTGGTCATATAGGCCTTGCAATGACAGCACTATCATTTGGCGGCCTGCATATTCTTTATGGTATCGGGATGGCGAGACATGGCGGATAATAAACTAATGCTTAACGAACTGAAAGAAACAGCTGATCTTTCATTGGCAACCTTAACCGACGCAGTCAGTTTGCTGGACAATATTGATGAAGCGATACACCAGAAGGCACGCCTTGGGATACTCTCGACCCTAATGACATTAGGTGAAGCAGATTTCAAGTTGTTGAAAGAGACACTAAATCTCTCGGATGGCAATTTGTCGACGCACATGACTTTGTTAGAAAATCGTGGATACATCACAGTGCGAAAAGAGTTTAAGGGCAAACGACCCCATACGACTATTACATTGACAAATATCGGCAGGGATGCATTTCAGCAATATCTTGCGGCACTTGAAAAGATAATCCGTGCCGCCAATGGCGGTATTTCTTAGAAGTTATTCTTTGCACGATTACGCGGAAGGGAATGTTACGAGATATGCACCAAGTAAATATCGATCTGGAAGACTGGCAACAAGAAGCACTTGTTGAGATGGCACGCACCCGCGGGATCGGTTTAGAGACCATGGCGCGAACGCTGATTTCAGAGAAGTTAGTTCAACGCATTCATACTGCTTTTGATGATCTACTGAGTTCTTCGGCACCAAATCGATTTCCAACCGATATTCCGTCGGATTCTATAGAGCAGCGGTTACGTAAGCTCTTTGATGAATGAGCGGCTTTAAGATATATTTTCCAACGGATAATGGGCTGCCACCCAAGCATCGTAGCCTTTTGCCAAAGCAGAAGCCTTGTAGCCATTTGCGTTTAAGAGTTTCGCAACAGCGGAGCTGGTTCCATCGTTTGGACACGCACAATAAGCGACAATATGCCTGTCTTTGGGAAGTTCAGAAAGTCTCATTTCAACATCCTCTGGAGGAATAATGATGGCTCCGGGTAGTTTTCGTGGATCTTTGGTAATATTGCCGGCTTGTCTTACGTCCAATAAGACTGGTTCCCCTTCATGCCCAAGCATCTTTTTCAGCTCTTGAATCGTTGTTTTGGGGATTACAGGCTTCAATTCAATCGACTTGTCGTGCGAGTGCGCCGCCATCATGACAGGCTGTTCGAGTGAGAATGGATTGACTTTTCCCTTCTTCCCCATCGTCGGAACGTAGCACTCCATGCAGGATGGGAGCAGGGCTTCGAAATCATCAAAGAGTACTGAGTTTTCGATTCGCCTTGCTTCAATCACGAGTGGCTCAATTTTGTGCCACACCGCGATGGCATGGGGACCAATGGTGGACAGGATTTCATTCGCATCGATCATTTTCAAACGGACCAACGTCCCGACGCGATCGTAGAAAGAGCCGACTCTGTGAAACGCGATCTCCCCGGTATCACCTCGATGAGACTCAACGAATGATTGCCATGTCGTATCGTTCATTTTGTGGAGCAGCCAGAATTGGGAGACCATAAACTCTTGGCTTTGCCAGACGCTAAAGAGTTCACTGGTGACCGTCAGGTACCTCTCTTTATCCAGGGCTGTGAGTTCTGCACGAATATAGAGTGCAGTAACGATATATGCGAAGGTGGACAGAATAGTCGCAACTCCGGTGACCATTGCCCAATTTACCATTTCACAAAGTCCTTTCTCGTGTCGACGAGGAATGGCAGCCGCTGCCTAATTTCGGTTACAACCTCTACGTCTATGTCCGCAAAATAGATGCCTTCGTTTTCGCCACAATCCAGAACTATGTCCCCGCTAGGCGCAACTACCAAACTTCGACCTGTGTGGTGCAAACTTGGATCGTCTCCCACACGATTAACTCCAATCATGTAACATTGGTTTTCGATTGCTCGCGCCTTCAACAAGGTCACCCAATGTTCAATTCTGGCTACGGGCCAATTCGCAATTACCGCCATCAGGTTGGCACCACGTGCTGCAGCCGTTCGGAATATCTCAGGAAAACGGAGGTCGTAACAGATGAATGGGGCGAATACAAAGTTGCCCAACTCTACAACTTTGACTTCGCTGCCAGCGGAATAACCTTGGGCCTCGCCAAAGGTGAATGGGTGAATCTTGTGATATCGCAGCAATTCGGTTCCATCAGGATTTATCAGGACCGCTTGATTTTTGCCCTTGTCATCAACGTCCGTTGAGACCAATCCCGCCATAACGTGAACTCGGTATTCGCTCGCAATATCAGACAGGAAATTGGCGGTCGCATTGTCACTATCATCGGTAACTAAGTCGACATTCATACTAAAACCGGTGGCAAACATTTCGGGAAGTACCACAAGTGATCCAGGGGTAATTTCTATGCTGCTTAGTAACTCACTAACCCGATCATGGTTTGCTTCCTTGTTTTCCCAAACGATGTCTGTCTGCACGCAGTAAACTCTCAAATTCCCAACTCCTCGCTAATTATATCTTTCAGCCCTTTGGTTAACCGTCCGATACCTTCTTGGACTGTCTCAGGCTGCAATGCGCCATATGAGACTCTCATTGCACATTTATCATATACGCCGAATGCCGTTCCGGGAACGGCTGCCACCCCATACAAGACTGCCAGTTTTTTAATAATTTCTAGAGGGGCCTGTTTTGATTTCAACTGGATGAAAAGATAAAATGCGCCTTCGGAAGGAGCAATCGAGATGAGATTTCCCAAAGGCATCAGTGATTCTAAACAGTGGTTTCTTGCAGTTTCAATCATGTCGACTTTATCCTGCCAATAGGTCTGACCGGCTTTTAATGCGCCGATTGCTGCCAGTTGTGAAACGACTGGAGCACATATGATGATAGTATCCTGAACCTTCCTTATGGCTGACCTAATGCTGCTCGGTACAACCATAACTCCAATGCGCCAGCTTGCCATACCGAAAGATTTTGAGAAAGAGAACAGAGAGATGGTATGTGCTGATGCACCGCTAGGACTACCTGGCGAGAAGTGCGAGGATGAATTGTAAACAAAGTACTCATAAGCCTCATCGTGTATGTGCCAGATTCCCTTGCGAGCACACAGTTCGTTAATTGCGGTCAGTTCCTCTTTGGTGTAGACCGCTCCCGTGGGATTGTTCGGAGAGATAGTGACGATGGCACGAGTCCGATTGGTAATACTCGCCTCAATTCGTTGAATGTCAGGATGAAAGTTTGGTAATGCCGCGACCTCAATTGGTACAGCGTTGACCATGCGGATGGCCATTTCATGGTTGAAGTAGTACGGCGAAATCAAGATCACTTCGTCGCCGGGATCGGTTATTGCAAACAGTGCATTTTGAAATGCCATATTGCTGCCGGCAGTAACGACAACTTCATTCCCTTCGTCGATCTGAATTCCATTTTCGGAGTAGAGCTTATCGGCAAACATCCCTGTAAACTCTGACAGTCCCGAGACCGGTCCATATCTATGAAATGCGCTTTTGGTCGATATTTCTTCAATTGCTGCCAGGGCTTCCGGTGGAGGACCATAGAAAACAACTCCCTGTCCTAACGATATCGACCCGGGATTGTTTTGAACTAAAGCGGCAATGGTAGGAATGATTGGTGTTTGGACGTGATCCATTCTTAGGGATGAAACCCAGGGGCT
>CAISOI010000545.1 GCA_903886985.1 uncultured Chthonomonas sp. | reverse complement strand
CTCCAGCGTAAAGCCATAAATATTAGTCATAAAGTTAACCGAGTCGGTATAGTACTCGGGCAGATCATCAAATTCATCATTTGCCATGAATGTCAACTCCTTAATTTCTATTCGGTCCAATGCTCATACGCATGGAGAACACACCGAGTTAGCACAGTTTAGCAGACAGGGTGTTAGTCAAGTCAAGTCACGTACTCGTCATCCACACGCGAAATCCCCATCTCTCACCAATCCGCCATCTCCCGACGTATACGCGCAGCTTCACTTTCAAATGGCACAAACGGCTGCTGACAAAACGCCTCCAAATTGTCCCAACTATCATCATAGAGCATCGCGAGCATATCCGCATGGTCCGGTGACGGTAGCCCCCGCTTCTTCATCTCTTCCTTTTTCTCTATTTGAAGCAGTCCCGTGGAGCTATGATTGTATTTCAACGCACAAAGCTCCGAAAGAATACTGTCATTTTGTGGGAGAGATATTCTGCCCTCCCAAAGCCGTTCCCGCAGCCCCCAATAGAGTTCCGCACGCTTATTGCGAAATCGGTCCTTGTTGTTTGCCGACAATCCAACATTCACACTAATGACTCCCGCCACATCCAGCTCAATTAGCCGATCCACCACGCCGCTGCCAATCCCCACCGAATCCACAAAAACGAGCTCGGGGCTGTATTCAAACGCAAGGCTCTTAACCAACCCTACAACCGCCATGGTGTCCAATTTTCCAATGGCCTTTAGATGGACCAGTGTATCCCCGCGCCGAATTCCGATCACGGTTTTATCCCTGCCAAATCGCGCTACATCGACTGCCATCCGACAGATTCCGGTCTCCGTACCTTTTCGCTTGAATGCCGCCTCCACCCAACCGATATCGATCAACTGTTGATCCGACGAGGTCGGAAATTCCCCCAAAACACGCGACCGAAAGAGATCATTTGGTACATACTTCGTACCCAGCCACTCTATCACACTGCCAACCGGCGTATCGCTCTCACTTGTAAGTGGCTCGCACCAGTCCGCAATGCGTTCTGTTATTGCCTCCCGCGTGACAGCTCCCGGAATCTGCACACCCTTGCCACGGATGTTGGGATGGTCCATCGCACTGATCGTATGCGTTTTCCAATATTTCGGATTTCGAAACGTCTCATAAAAACGTCCCGATGCATCCAACGGATTCCCAATCGCCAGAATTTTGTTCTGCTTGCCAACCGCAACTCCCTCAGCAGCATCCCAGATGCGATCCGAAATTCCACTCGCTTCATCCATTATTATCAACAGATTTTCCGCATGAAATCCCTGAAAGCTCACGCCCTCATCTGCCGTCAGCCCCATAGCAAACCAGCCCTCGGCAACCTGCATTCGCATCAATCCACACGTCACAGGCAGCTTGACGTTCGCTCCAAGTAGCCTTCTTCCAATCTCCTCCCATAGCAGGTTACGCACTTGCCGCAGTGTCGGCGCAGTGGTCAGCACAATAGAATTTGGATGCGTCAACAAATACCAAATACAAAGATCCGCCGCCACATAGGTCTTCCCGACTCCATTTGCCGACTTTACAATCACGCGCCGATTTGTGGCGACGCTCCGCATTACTTCCCGCTGTTTGGTCCACCATTTTGAATTCAAAACCTGCTTTGCAAACAACTCCGGTTTCCGCCTATATTCCGGCAGCCTCTCTTGCCAGTTCGCATTTTGCGCCGCCGACCTAAGTCGGGTGCAGAGACTATTTATCAGTTCCCATTTCATGTATTTTTTGTGCCAATCTCTCGTAGGCTCCCGGCGTCTCCTGCCGCATCGCCTCCATCACCATATCCTGAAAAGCCTTAATCGAATCTGCTCTACTGAGCGATCTCACCGAACGCTCCGCCAACGAAAAATGCTGTCGCATCTCCGCCCGCACCGCCAAACTCACCTTTGGATCCGATACAACCTCGGCATCCTGTGATAATTCTACTAACCCAGCAAAACTCTCATCCAAGCCCTTTCGCACATCCCATACCGTCGGGCTGGCCACGCAATCTGCCATTCCGCAACCTCCTAAAAAAAGACTCTCTCAATATATAGCCGTCGGCAAACGCCATCTTACAACCACTTTCCCAAAAAAAGATTCAACTTTTTTTCAAGCGGCACTTTTCACGCTCAAATAGCTCCTCCGCCTTAGGTGCCTGCTGGAAAGTGACAAGCCATTTGCAATGTTCTCATCCAAACTCTTCCACCCATCCATAGGTCT
>CAISOI010000544.1 GCA_903886985.1 uncultured Chthonomonas sp. | reverse complement strand
TGGGTTGCTTGCAGCTTATAAGGGCGGCATTTGGGACACGATTGTTATGCGTGTCACTGACGCGATGTTTGCGTTCCCGGACATACTGTTCGCTATCTTATTGGTGGGTATTATTCAGCCAACGGGACCATTACCGAGTTTCATGACGGTGTTTGTTGCTTTGGCGCTGGTCGGTTGGCCCGGTATGGCGCGTCTGGTCCGTGGTCAGGCATTGGCATTACGTGAGAAAGAGTACGTCGAAGCAGCCCGCTCCATAGGAGTTAGCGGATGGGGTATTGCCACCCGTCACCTTCTCCCAAATATGCTTTCCCCAATCATCGTTGCCGTGACCGTCGACATCGCAACTGTTATCATGGCAGAAGCCACGTTGAGCTTCCTAGGAATTGGAATTCAGCCTCCCTATCCAAGTTGGGGCAGAATGATCTCCGACGCACGGCAATATCTACGCTCTGAACCCTATTTGATTATCTTTCCGTCTATGGCATTGGCGATGACTGTCATGGCGTTTAACTTCTTTGGGGATGCGCTCCGAGATGCGCTTGATCCGAGACTTAGGAAGTAAGTACTTCTAAGTAAGTGCATTGAAACGGCGCGGAGCTTCGGCTTCAGCGCCGTATTTTGTTTTGGTGGGTAGTGAAACATGCGATTGGTGTGCTGGAATCTTCATGGTGGCGTCGGGCAGGATGGCATTCGAGACATTGATCGACAGCTAGAAGCCCTGGCCGACCTCAAACCAGATGTGATTTGTTTACAGGAAGTTCACCAGCGCCTTCCCTGGTCACAGTATGTAGATATACCGACATCTGTCACACAGAAACTAAACTTTTGTGTGACATTTGCCTACACACAATCCTTTTTTCGGGGACACTACGGGAATGTCGTTGCCACTCGAGAACGAGCACTAACTCATCATATCGTGAAGTTACCAAATAGTCGTGAGCGTCTGACAGCGGGGCTTTGGTTCGAAGGTCGAAATGCACTGTTAGTGGATTGTGGAGGAGTGACGGTTGGTGTCACACACTGGAGCTTGGCAGAGAGCGATCGGCTGAAAGCTGGACAGTTGCTCGGAAATTTCTATCGTAACATTGAAGGTCCTATGGTACTTGTTGGAGATTTCAACTCAACGGCGGACTCGCGAGCATTTGTTGAGCTCGAACGGATTTCCGGAATGGTGCGTCGAGGTGTCAGTGCACCAACTTTCCCTTCGGTTAATCCGAGAATATGTATGGATTATGTACTATCAAGTTTTGACATGGAAGTCTCCGTGGGCTCGGTTGAGATGGGATATCTTTCTGACCATCTTCCATTGATTTGTGATTGGTAGTTTGCAGTATCTGTTGCACGTGAAACAGTGTCGGAGTGAACGACTTACCGAATGAAAGCCTCAGGCTGGTGCTTCCAGGCATCCAAGCAGCACAAAACATTGTCCGGGAGAAGTTGGAAATTTTCCAGTTCGTCACGACTCATCCATTGGAATTCTCGCGATTCGTTGCTGGTGGTGAGCTCACCAGAGATGATCCGACATTCAAAGAGTGCGATATAGCTCTGGTGTACGTTTCCATCCGGGTACGAACATATACTCAAAGGGTTTGTATAGAGGCCGACCAAGCGTGAGACCTCAGTTGTTAAACCGGTCTCTTCAAAGGTTTCGCGAATGCAGCAGTCTTGCGCGGACTCCCCGAGATCCTGCCTTCCTCCCGGAATGCACCAGTAGGGACCACGAGTTCGTTTGAATACGAGAATTCTGTCAAGGTCATCGAAGAGAATTGCGGCAACGCCGGGTTTGAGTGGGACATTGGGCTTCGGCGAGGTGGGATCATTGTAATAGAATGTCTCTTCTGCCATTAGAATGCTCCGTCTGGTCCCAGTAAGCGCTCAATTAGACCGTCCAATTCTGCACCAGAATAGAAGTCAATCTCAATGCGGCCAATGCCGTTGTTGTTTCGGATTTTTACTTTGGTTTTTAGTGAGACGCGCAACGCTTCTTCAACTGCCATCAAATGAGGATCTTCTAACGCAGAATTTTTTGGGGACCGAGGATCCCCAAGACCACTCCTAACGAATTCATGGTCCGCCATTTCACGTGCAAGACGTTCCGTTTCTCGGACAGTCAAAAGTTTCTTTTGTGCAATTTCAAAAGCTTCCACTTGCCGGTCTTTTGGAGCCTGTAGGAGCGCGCGGGCATGTCCTTCCGACAATCTACCTTCGCGAAGACAGTTCAAAATGGGCAAATCGAGCCCAAGCAGTCGCAGCGTGTTTGCGATGGTTGCACGGGCTTTTCCCACGCGTTTCGCAATCTGTTCCTGAGTCATTCCAAATTCAGTGGCAAGTTGATGATACGCCATCGCTGCATCTACGGGGTTGATGTCCTCACGCTGGACATTTTCGATGAGAGCGATCTCGAGCATCTGTGGGTTAGCGTACTCTTTGAGGATTGCCGGAATGAAATTCAATTTCGCGAGTTGTGATGCTCTGAAACGACGCTCACCCGCGATCAGCTCATACTGGTCAACGCCCATTCTTCTAAGAAGAACGGGCTGCAAGACTCCATGTTCTTCGATCGATTGAGCAAGTTCTGTCAATTTCACGGGGTCAAATTCTTTTCGAGGTTGATATGGATTAGGTTTGATGTGCTCTAGCGCAACTTGCAGCACTGCGCTAGCCTCATTTTCTCCATTGGCTTCTGATATTAAGGCTCCAAGCCCTTTACCGAGACCTTTCTTTAGCACTATCCAATACCTCCTGAGCAATTTCTTTGTAAGCGAGTGCGCCGCGCGATTTGGCATCATAAAGAGCAATAGGTAAACCGTGGCTGGGTGCTTCTGCTAATCTAACGTTTCGTGGCACTGCGGTCTGCGCTACGAGCGGACCAAATGCTGTCTTAACTTCTTCAACAACCTGTTTGGCCGAATTTGAACGGCTGTCGAACATGGTAAGAACTACCAAATCAATTTTTAGACTCGTGTTAAGATGTTTGCGAACCAAGTCGATTGTACGAATGAGCTCGCTCACGCCTTCCAGCGCAAAGTATTCGCACTGTATAGGAATGATCACGCTATTAGCCGCGGTGAGTGAATTTACGGTAAGTAGGCCTAACGAAGGTGGAGAGTCGATAAATATGTAATCGTAATCAAACGCAATCGCAGCGAGTGCTCGCTGAAGGACTGTCTCTCTAGCAATGCGTGCAATCAACTCTTGCTCCGCACCAGCAAGATCCACGTTTGCAGGCATTAAGTGGAGACCGGCGATCGGAGTTTCGACTATTGCTTCAGCCACATCTACCTCGTTTATGAGGATATCGTATGTAGAAGGCTTTCCTGTGTTGCGATTTAGTCCAAAGTCATTCTTATCTGCGCCGAGACCGCTGGTGGCATTACCCTGAGGATCAAGATCAACCACGAGAACCCTCTGCCCTAAAATTGCGAGATAGGCTGCGAGGTTAACTACTGTAGTTGTCTTGCCCACTCCACCCTTTTGATTTACAACTGCGCTGATGCGCCCCATCCTAAAATCCCCCAAATGAAGAAGAACCTGCTAAGTTTAGCCTAATCGTAAACACAAACGACTATAATAGTAACTGATAATCACAGTTCTCAAGAATTTTGCGAACTGATTGAAAGGCTTAGATGTTGAAACTCAAATTAGGTATACCAAAAGGCAGTTTACAAGAGGCAACTTTTGCCCTTTTCCGTAAGGCGGGATACGATTTTAGAATGTCGAGCGGTCGCTCCTATCATCCTACCGTAGATGACCCAGAAATAGAACCACTTCTCATCCGACCACAAGAGATTTCCCGATATATTGAGTCTGGAATTCTTGAAGCTGGTTTGACGGGTAAGGACTGGATCGTGAACAATGGTTCCGATGTATATGAAGTCGCGGATTTCAGCTATTCAAAGGCGACGCTCAATCCGATCAAAGTTGTGCTGGCGGCGCTTAATGGTTCGGACATTAAGTCCGTAAAGGATCTAGAAGGCAAAACGATTGCCACAGAATACGTTCAGCTGACCGAGCGTTATTTGGAGCAAAATGGTGTCAAGGCGCACGTAGAGTTCTCGTGGGGTGCATGTGAAGTCAAAGTCCCCGAACTTGTCGACGCGATTGTTGTAAACACAGAAACGGGGAATTCGCTTCGAGCTCACAATCTGGGCATTATTGACACCATTCTCACCTCAACCACCCGTTTAGTGGCTAACAAAGACGCTTGGGCGGATGATTGGAAACGAAACAAGATAGAGAATGTTGCGATGCTCCTACGGGGTGCATTGAATGCAGAAGTTCTTGTAGGGTTAAAAATGAACGTCGCACGATCAAATTTTGATCACGTTATGTCCATTCTGCCTTCTTTGAAGCAGCCGACCGTCTCCCCTCTATCCGATCCCGATTGGGTTGCTTTGGAAATAATTGTAGAAGAAGTAGTAGTTCGCGACATTATACCTGGGTTAAAGCGAGCGGGCGCAGAAGGTATCGTTGAGTATCCGTTGAACAAAGTAGTATACTAATGTCACACGAAATGATTATTTAGCGGAGAGGCGATATACTTGATTGCACATCTAACAGGAAAAGTGGCACGTTTGGAATCCAATAGTGTGGTGTTAGATGTGCAGGGCGTAGGCTATCGAGTTTATGTGCCGCTTGGCGTACTGTCCAATCTTCCAGTGATCGGTGAGCAAGCGACTCTTTACACGACTCTGAGCGTTTCTTCAAATACATTTGAATTCACGCTCTATGGCTTCGCAAGCCATGAAGAACAACAAGTGTTTCTACTACTAACAAGCGTTACCGGTGTCGGAGCGCGAGTAGCACTCTCAATGCTCAGTGTCTACTATGCCGCGGAATTAGCACGAATTGTTTCCACAAACGACGTAAAGTCCCTTACAAAGGTACCTGGGGTTGGTCCCAAGTTGGCGCAGCGTGTTGCGCTCGAATTGGGCGAAAAGATGTCAGAGTATATCTACAACAGTCGTATCGAAACCTTCAAAAATGAAGCGACCCCAGTAGATAACGAAACATTCGAAGATGTTGTCGAGGCTTTGGTAAACTTGGGATATACCAGACAAGATGCCAAAAAGGCTGCGGAGCGTGTAATTTCGGTAGCGGTGGATAAAAAGGCGTTGCCACAACTGATCCGCGAGGCGTTGAATCTACTTTCCAACTCAGGCGTTCGCTAAAAATTTGGTTGGTGGGTTGTTTCTGTCACACGTACATCGGCACTCATCTTGTGGGAGGCAGCACCTCGATAAACTCCCTTAACAGGTGTCACGTCCCTATAATCCCGTCCAAAGTGCACTTTTACATATCTATCGTCCGTCAATAGATTGTTAGTGGGG
>CAISOI010000543.1 GCA_903886985.1 uncultured Chthonomonas sp. | reverse complement strand
TGCCTCAGAACTTACGTCCGTGCCTACGACATCGTATCCGGCTTCGCTCAAAAGAATGGTTCTCAGCCCCAAACCTGCGTTACAATCCAAAACTCTGGATGCATTATGCTGTTTCAAAACCCAATCCCAAATAGGCACTACTCTGGCAGTCCGCCCTTCTGGATGGGATGGGGTCCCGAAGTGCTCTTCCCACATGGGACGTCGAAACCACTGCCAGCGCCAAATCACATCCCAGTCTTCGGATTGGTTCATAGTCTGCCTCCATTGAGATTAACTTCTATAGATAAGTCAGAAATCCTTTATATTGTTGTAACCTTTTTGCTGTTAAGTGCATTATCGATTCCTCACAGAAGGTCTTTGGTTGCAAATCGGGTAAATAACTTGTAGCATTGATCTTCACTTACCATAGTCTCAAAACGAGTTTTACAGGGTTATACTGTCGTTAGTACTAATCAGCAAGTCTTATTGACTTAGAAATGGCGAACTATTAATGGCATCATTACCTTTGGCGGTTGTCACACGCAAGCTCCCCGAATCGGCAATTTCCCGGCTATCTGCAGTCGGCGAACTTCGAATATGGGAGAAGGAACTACCTCCCACTCCCGAAGAGTTAATTGAATTCTGCGCCGGTGCAGAAGGTCTATTGTGTCTCCTGACCGACAATATCAATGTGGAGTTTCTAGACGCAGTGAGAACAATAAAAGTGGTCAGCCAAATGGCGGTCGGCGTAGATAATATTGATGTTCGGGCCTGTGCCGATCGTAAAATTGTCGTAGGAAACACGCCCGGAGTATTAGCGGAAACGACCGCTGACCTTGCATTTGCTTTGATGCTTGCCACAGCTCGAAGGCTCAGAGAGGCAGAAGACTATCTAAGAACTGGTGAATGGCAAACGTGGTCCCCCATGCTTCTAACGGGCCCTGATGTTCACCACGCGACCATTGGAATTATTGGACTGGGGAATATTGGATTCGAGATGGCCCGCAGAGCGAATGGGTTCAATATGCAGATCTTATATCATAATCGTACCCGAAATCTGCGGGCAGAAAATGAATTTGGAGCGCGATTTGTTACGATCGAAGGGTTGCTAAAGGAGAGTGATTTTGTTTCTTTGCATTGCCCTTTAACACCCGAGACCAAGGGACTTATCAGCAAGCCTCAATTTGAATTGATGAAGCCAAGTGCCATCCTAATTAACACAGCTAGAGGCCCCGTGGTGGATGTTGAAGCACTTTGTTATGCTCTGAACGGGGGGCAGATTGCCGGCGCTGGAATAGATGTATTTGACATCGAACCGTTGCCTATGGACAGTCCATTACTATCGACCAAAAACATAACTTTGGTCCCCCACATTGGGTCGGCATCTGTAAAGACACGTACCAAGATGGCTAATTTAGCAGTTGACAACTTGATTGCCGGATTACAAGGTAGACCGCTTCCACACTCGGTACATCCTAAATAAAACGAACTCCCGTAAGACAATCTTACGGGAGTTCGATGAATTAAGGTCAACCTATTTTAGTGGAGGAGCCG
>CAISOI010000542.1 GCA_903886985.1 uncultured Chthonomonas sp. | reverse complement strand
GAAACAGATCGGCGAATTCATCATCGAAACTTCTGTGTGTTTAGAGATTATCTAACGCTGTATTATTACATAGGTGTCTGTTCACTCGGTTTAGATGTTGCAATTTAGTAGTTATGTCCTTAAGTAGTTAGACCTATCGGTCAATAGTTGGTGTTGTATATTTTTCTATTTTCAGGGAGTCGGAAAGTTATGAATAAGCCGCAGCTCAACCTGCAGGACGTCTTTCTCAATCAGGTTCGAAAAGAGAACATCGGAGTGACAATCTATCTGGTCAATAGTGTCCAACTTCGAGGAATGGTGCGCGGATTTGATTCGTTTACTATTCTTCTAGACTCTGTTGGACGCCCGACTCAGTTAGTTTATAAACATTCCGTAGCATCTATCGTTCCCACACGAGCAATGAGCAATTTTTATCCCGAGGGTGGTCATGGGCATAGTGACCGAGGACCCAGAGACGCAGAGGCTGACGTACCGCACGAGCATTAATTTCCGACTGAGCGGACATCGGCAATTGCCGGTGTCCGTTTTTTATTTGCCTCACGAGCCGCTACTTGTCGATACAAGAGAATAGATTTGGAGATGTAAGATGATCGAATTCACAAAGATGCAAGGGATCGGGAATGACTTTATTGTCATCAACTGTCTCGTAAACCCTTTTGACGAAGCAGAACTACCTACAATAGCCAAGAAACTGAACGACCGGCGATTTGGTATCGGCGGGGACGGCATTGTCTTGGTCCTCCCCTCGAAACGCGGTGATCTCAAAATGCGGATGTTGAATCCCGACGGAAGCGAAGCTGAGATGTGTGGGAATGGAATTCGCTGTTTCGCCAAGTATGTCTGGGAGAATCAAATCAGCGACAACACCTCGTTAAATGTGGAAACTCTCGCGGGTATGAAGGTTGTAAAGCTACTAACGCGAGGTAATAACGTCGAAGGCGTACGCGTAGATATGGGTCAACCAAAATTGAAACGGTCAGAGATACCCATGCGTGGAGACGAAATTGACAAAGTTGTGGGCGAGCCAATCAAGGTCGACGGATACAAGTTCGATTTGACGGCAGTTTCGATGGGCAACCCGCACGTTGTAGTTTTTGAAGACAATGTGAAAGCGTTTGACCTCGAGAGATTTGGGCCTCAGATAGAGAATCACAAATCGTTCCCACAGCGCACCAACGTTCACGTTGTTCAAGTCGTTAACAACTCAGAGATTATTATGAGGACATGGGAACGTGGTGCAGGTATTACGTTGGCGTGCGGCACGGGTGCATGCGCATGCGTAGTCGCAAGCGTTTTGAACGGCAAGACGGGCAGACGAGTCACAGCACATCTACCCGGTGGTGATTTGAATATTGAATGGGGTGGCGATAATCGTGTAATGATGACTGGGCCCGCCCAGACTGTTTTCAAAGGCATTATTGAGGTTTGACACCCACCATGAAATTTGCGATTTGTAACGAGACATATCAAAATTGGTCATGGATGGACACTTGTCAGCATGTAGCGCAATCGGGTTACAGTGGTATAGAAATTGCGCCGTTCACCTTAGCCGCTGACGTTCGGGACATTTCCGAATCGATCAAGCGTGAAATTGTGACGATTGCCGCAGACGCAGGTCTGGAAATAATTGGCTTACACTGGCTTTTGGTTACTCCAAAAGGACCCTCGATGACCACCTCTGACTTAGAAGTTCGTCGGAACACCTCAGAATATCTAGTTCACCTTACGCAACTCTGCAAAGATCTTGGCGGAAAGACTTTGGTACTCGGCTCTCCCGCACAACGCAAGATTGAACCGGAAGTGACACGCGACGAGACGGAAGATAGATTTATTCACACGCTAATGCCTTCACTGAGGCTGGCATCGGACATTGGGCTGATTATTTGTATTGAACCGCTGCCAGCCCCTGAAGCTAACTTCATTTTGACTCTACAAGAAGCAGTCTCAATCGCCAAGAAGTGTGATATTGATTCTGCCAAGACTATCTTTGATGTCAAGAGTGCTTGTTCTGAGGGCACGGACTTAACGACTTTGATTCGAGACTATTGTCCATGGATTCGCCACGTTCACGCAAATGACAGCAACCGCAGAGGACCAGGTTTTGGGGATGTAGATTTTGTCCCCATCATGGCAACGTTACAAGAAACCAAATATGAAGGCTACGTATCTGTGGAGGTCTTTGATTATTCTCCGGACCCAGAGACTATCGCCACCGAGTCCATCAAATATCTACGCAAATGTCTTACCTGAATACTATTTGCTAATCCCTTTTGTACCGGGTTGGTAAAGTGGAACTCCTGCCTTACATAAAGCACAATCTTCAGGATTGAATGCCTGCACATCCACACTCAAAACTGCTTCCAGCTTAACTCCAAGATCAACCTTACCCGCGCTGCGATCTCCCAGCACTCCTACACCAGCCAAAACAGCATCATGTTCTTTCACGACATTGATACACTCTTTGACAGCTCCGCCGGTCGTGAAAATATCGTCAACAACCAATACGCGCGTGCCCTTAGGCAGCGTTTGACCGCGCCTCAATTTCATTGAGCCATCCTCGCGTTCTGCGTATCGTGCCTCCAGCCCGAGGTGACGGGCTACGTTATAGGCAATAATCAACCCCGCGGTTGTTGGTCCAAGAACAATCTCAATATTATCCGCCTTAAATCGTCTCGCAATCTCCTCACACATCGGTTCCAGATAAGCTGGGTTCTCAGCGAGCCGAAATTTCTCAAGATACTCGCCACTGTGTAGCCCGGAAGAAAGCTTAAAATGCCCCGTTAAAAGAGCTCCGGCCTTCTTGAATAGTTCCAACGCTTCTTCATTGGTCAATGCAAAGTCCTCCGGAAAAATATTACCACTTTCGTCGAAGGCATGGAATGATTTGAACAGTCAGTTGGGTACATTAACCATTATGGAAACACGTAAGGAATTGCACCGCAATCAGACCATGAACCATAGTGAATTTCCCTCAGTTGAATTCACCGGCTTTGAGAGCACATTTAGTCGGTTCAAAACGCATGCATTGCAATCAGGAACGGCAACTATTGCGAGAGCACCAGGTCGTTTGGACGTTTTGGGAGGCGTCGCAGATTACAGCGGCTCTTTAGTGATGGAAGGTACGCTTGCTGTTGGCACATGGGTAGCGGCACAACCTGCGTCACATCGGGAAATTCGCATAACGTCCGTTACAAAATCAGGGTTAAAGCCATTCGATTCGAAAATCTCGTTCTCAGCAATTTTTGATGGCAAAACGCCACTTTCAATAGAACAGGTGGCATCCAATCTCACACATGAAAAGTCCCATCGGTGGTCTGCCTATCTTGTTGGCGCGATCTATCTCCTAATTCGAGAGGGATACCTTGATATATCTCGGTTTGAAGGATGCAACCTCTTTGCATACAGTGATGTCCCGATTGGCGCTGGAGTGTCTTCGTCTGCTGCACTTGAAGTAGCGACAGCGCAGGCAATAGCTGGCCTCTATAATGTCGATATCGGGGGCATGGCAATTGCATCTTTGTGTCAGCGAGTGGAGAACAATATTGTCGGAGCACCATGCGGAATTATGGATCAGGTCACCTGCTCGTTAGGCAAAAATGGAACTTTACTGGAACTGGATTGTAGACCTCATGACCTCTTGGGCTATTCAGAGCTGCCAAAAGGCTGGAAATTCATTGGAATTGACTCTGGAGTAAAGCACTCTGTCGGAGGAAGCAGTTATGGGCTGGCCCGCACTGCCGCCTTTATGGGTTTGGAAATATTGAAACGCAAAGGAATCCCCGTAGGAGATTATCTATGCAATTTGGACGCCCAACAGTGGAATGCCTGCTCTTCACTTTTACCAGCAGTTATAACGGGTGACGATTTCCTAAAAAATTATGGCGGTCTGAGCGACTCGGTTTCGAACACCATTGGCTCTGAGAAGTATTTCGTTCGCGCTTGTTCGGAACACCCCATTTTGGAAAATGAACGAGTTCGACAATTTAAGTCCATCCTTTCCCAAGCACGAAATGCCCATTCTTTTGATTACCTTAGAGATGCCGGTCAACTAATGTTGGAGGCGCATACAAGTTATTCGGACAGAGTGAATTTGGGATGTGCTGAGACGGATACCTTGGTATCGATCGCAATGTCTCAGGGACCAAACAAAGGAATATTCGGGGCGAAAATTACCGG
>CAISOI010000541.1 GCA_903886985.1 uncultured Chthonomonas sp. | reverse complement strand
GGTCAAATCTGGACACGTTGGGCGAGGTGATATCAGCAAGCTGAACAACGACCGACAACGCGAGAGCGCGGAACTCGCCGTATTCATCACACTTCTGGAACCGACAAAGCCGATGAGGGACGAAGCGGCTGCGGCTGGTCAGTTTGATTACACCTTTATGGACATAAAGGTCCCGCGAATCAAAATCGTCACGATTAAAGAGATCATTGAGGGCGGAGCAAGGCTGGACGTTCCACACAGTGCGGAAGTTCTAAAGAAAGCGAAGTTGGTGGTAGAAGATACCCAATTACAACTGATCGAAGACTAGAGATGGGTGACCGTCACATGGACTCCAATATTATCGACTCGTCGACGCCTTTATGGTAAACGTTAGTTATTGTTGCCTTGCTGCAAAAGCCATAAAAGGAACATTGCCATTTGCGACTGTGGATCGGGACCAATCTTGTATACTAATGGTACGATGAATACCACACGATTACAGAACGTCAGAGGGGAAATGGACACATTCAGGAGTGGCCGTCAGCTTGGCTTGGCGAATTCATTTGGGTGCATTCCACCTATTTTTCGATCCCCATTTCTTGAGAAGGTGGCATTCGGAACCCACCTCCCGGCCTTTGCGGAACTATCCAGATATTTTGTAGACTTTAATCCTCCGTCTCCTGATTGTTTATTGCGAGATTGGTTTGACTTTTTCTACAATATTCTCTGTGAGCGGTACAGGTGCGAATATATTTACAAGAACGCGATTGCAACAAATATATTTCTGTCACGACACTCGTTCCAGCATTCTTATATGACTAGCGAGATCAGAAGTGCTAAGAGCCGCGCAGACGTTGCAATACTAAACGGAACGTCTACTGTCTACGAGATCAAATCACAATTCGATTCATTTGATCGACTTGAGGGCCAATTAGAAGACTACAAAAAGGTCTTCGACAAGATATACGTCGTCACGACCGAAGTCAAAGCGGCCTACCTTCTGGATCATATCCCTATGCCTGTGGGAATAATAGCTCTACGAAACAACGGGGCTTTACGGACGGTTAGAGAATGTGAGTCTAACAAAGAAAATATTGATCCATCGACGGCATTCGACTGTATGCGACAGTCTGAGTTTTGCCGAGCAGTGAGTGGTATTCTCGGGCCTATCCCGTCTGTGCCAAACTCGCAACTATATCGAACGGCCCGAAATATGTTCATCTCATTATCTCCAAGTGTGGCCCACGATCTCATGGTTCAACAGCTAAAATCACGTGAGACGCGTAAGCCATTCACTGACCTAATTGATGGTGCGCCAGTATCGCTCAAACATGCGTGTCTTAGTCTTTCGAAGTCGGATAAAATAGCGAACAAAATCGCGGAAAGGTTGAACAGTCCACTACTATGAAGAGATATTTCCCGTTTTTAAGAGGCAAATTATATGAAATGATGGCGTTGCGCGAGTTGGCTGATAGAATTGCACAACAGCAAAATGTCATGCCGATCATTGAACCTGTACGAGATAATGACAGTTCCAAGATTTCGATGGACAGATTCATTGAGGTCTCAATGCCATTTTTGTTTGTCGTGAATCCGCGATATGGCGATTTTGCTGACAACTCAGAGAAATTACATACTGACGTAATATCGGGCACATTGATGGAAGCACTGGTCTCTTCAACCCCGGCGGCTTGTTCGCTGGAGGCCTGGGAGAGTGACTGCGAGGTGGCGCTCACCTCTTCCGAAGCACTGGCCAGCGCCTGGGCGCCGCTGTTC
>CAISOI010000540.1 GCA_903886985.1 uncultured Chthonomonas sp. | reverse complement strand
GCCACACAGCTGTTGAAATCCTCCACGCCGTAGGCGCGGACCTTGCTACTCCTTTAGAAGTTGGCAACCAAAGGGGAAGTCGAATCGTCAAAAGACTCAGTAGCGACAAAGCTACGCGCCTTGAGAATGCTATCGATGAGATTGAGGAGCGGCTTCCGTCATTAACGAACTTCATTCTCCCCGGTGGGGCTGCCGGTGCATCATCGCTTCATGTAGCTCGCACAGTTTGCCGCAGAGCTGAGCGGAGATGCGTAACGCTTGCCGGTATTGAACCCATCAATTTGGAAGTCATACGTTACTTAAACAGATTATCAGATTTTCTGTTTGTAGCTGCTCGTTATGGTAATAGTGAGGCTGGACTGTCTGACATTCAGTGGAATGCTAGTGGTGAGACCGAAACAGGGAGTTTATTTCAATGAAAACATGGCTCATATCTAGTTTGCTGTTCGTTGGAGCGTGCGGTATTGCCGTCGGTCAAGTTGGTGGTCAACTGCCTGACAAGCAACCTTCACAAGCAGCTAAGAGAGATCCCAAAGTTCAAGCTATGTTTAATCAGATGTTTTCGTCCTACAAGGGGCTCGACTCTCTGCACGAAAAAGTCACTTTCAAATTTGATGTGAATGTACCTGGGATGCTGGATGAAATTCTTCCTGTCGAGCTTGAGTTGAAATTGCAGCGGCCCAACAAGGTCGCTTTGACCTATACTGTAAAGAACGAGAAGGGCAAGCTGTCCAAGTATCAACTGGTCTCCGATGGAACCAATTTGTATACGTACGGTGGTGATGCAAATGCCTATACGAAGGATAAGGCAACTGCATTTTTGCCTCGCGTACCGCAGGTTCTTAAGCTCCCTGACTTTGATGTTCTCTTCAGGAATATCGATCCTTTTCAAAATCTGGCAATTCCGTCGGAAAGTCTGGTTGTAGGTACTCCTTCAAAAGTCAATGGGACTGACATAGATGTCGTTTCCGCCATTTTTCAGCAGGGATCACAAATGAACGCATCGTTCATGCTAGGATTCGGTCAAAGGGATCGGTTAGTAAGGGGCATGAGTTTCTCTGGCAGCGGAGTATCCGGTGGCAAGCCTATACGTTTTAAGTTCGATGCGATCTACGATCTTGTGGCGGCCAACGTAAAGTTTGCGGATGCAGATTTTGCGTTTACCCCTCCTGCGGGATCTAAACAGATTGAGTCGCAGTCCACTAAACGCAATTAGAACCGCGTAAGCAACTATTTCGCGGTTAGCTTTTTACCGATAGCTTGGAATGGCTGTTCAACAAATCGATACAGCCCCCAGCTCATCGGGCCAATCACCACCAGGGCAAGAATCACCAGCGCCCCAGTCTTAACCGCCTCATTTTCAATCTTCAGTGGTTCCAGTCGCCGCAAGAGTATCTGTAGCAATGGCTGATGCCATAGGTAAAAGCTGTAACTGCATATACCTAGATTTCCTAGAAATTTGAGCGATTTCGGCGGTTTATTAGTTGTTGATAACACCGCTTCAATTATGACTGCAAACAGTAGTGCCGCGCACGAATAGGCGAATTGGCTAAGGGGCTGCATGAAAGACATGATTACTATCAAAGGTCCCAGAATGCCGGTCCATGTCTTCGGGTGATGAAACAACCTTTTGCTATTAAGGTAACACTCCGCGAGATACGCTCCCAACACCCATTGGAACCACAGCAATCCTGTGTTTCGCCAAAGTGCTGGATTGGGTGTGTCAATTCCCCTGTTTGAAATAATCAGTACCAGATATGCAATGGCGGTAACCACAAATAGCACCTTGATGAATCGATCAAAACCGAGCTTACTGGTCGCGAACAGCATCAATGGATACAGGAGGTAGAGCTGAATTTCCGTTGCCAGACTCCACATTGCTGGATTAACAGAATATATGGTTGAGTTGAAGAAGTTGTGGATCAGGAATATGTGGAACAGGAGATCCCTTATCGGACTACCTATATGCATGGTGCGGTTTGCTATTACAAACGCTACAGCGAGGGCTAGGAGATACGCAGGATAGAGCCGGAAGAACCTTCGCGTGAAGAAGGTTTCCCACGACTTATTATTTGATTTAGAATAGGAATAGTGAATGACGAACCCACTCAGGACAAAGAATAGAGGCACACCCAAATGCCCCAATGAGAAGGGCAACAGATAGTTGAAGGTGGAATGTGGTGCTATCGCAGGATTTGCCCAAAAGCCGTTCCATTTCAGAGAATCGAATCCATAGACAGTTCCGAGGCAATGAAAGCAGAGTACTCAGAGAATGGCAATTCCACGTAGGAAATCCAACGATTCCAGATGCTTGGGTGATGGATTGGGTGTAGTATCTGACACTGTGTCTTTCGCGAGGCTGAAAGGAATACTTGAATTTGCAATGTATTATAGCAATTTCTTGCCATCTATTAACCCGCAGGGAAACAAAAACAGCCTCACTCCAGTGTTCTGGAGCGAGGCTGAATTGTGAACTGATCTGGATTTAGTAATCCATGTGGTCATCACCACCGCCGCCGGCAGGAGCTTTTGGCTGTGGCTTTTCGACTACCAAAGTTTCGGTTGAAAGAATCATACCGGCGATGGATGCTGCGTTTTGCAGAGCAGATCGAGTAACCTTGACTGGGTCAACAATACCTTGTTCGACCATGTCAACATACTCTTCGGTTGCTGCGTTGAAGCCTTGTCCGGCTGGTAAGTTGCGAACTTTCTCTACAACTACGCTTCCTTCAAGACCAGCATTCACTGCAATTTGTCGAAGTGGTTCTTCGAGTGCTCGGCGAACGATAGCGATCCCGTGCTTCTCGTCACTATCTGCTCCAAGACCATCCAATGCGGATTGGGCTTTGAGTAGAGCGGTGCCACCACCAGGAACGATACCT
>CAISOI010000539.1 GCA_903886985.1 uncultured Chthonomonas sp. | reverse complement strand
TGGCTGCTCTTCAACAAGATTCGAACCGAAAATGAGAATAGCATTCCTTGTTTCGAGATCCGCGATAGACGTTGCCGTTGTGTGGTGCCCAAATTGAGCAAACACCCCGCTATTTGTCGGTCCGAAGTTGGGCCCCATTCGATGATCCAAATTATTGACACCAAGAATGTCACGGAAGAACTTCTGCCAAACGAAGAGATCTTCGTTAGCGGCGTGGGCTCCGCCGATACCACCAATAGCTGTACCCACTTTCTTAAGTTCAGCAATGATCAAGTCATTAGCTTCTTCCCACGTCACTGGTACGAAGGAATTACCTCTTCTAACGAGCGGCTGTTTGATTCGGTCATCGCCGGAAACATATCCCATGCCAAACTTGCCTTTATCGCAAGTCCACTCTTCATTAACATCCTCATTTAACCGCGCATTGACGCGTTGTAAGCCGTTAACTCGATAGTCAAGCTTGATGTTGCATCCGTTGGAACATTGAGTACAGATCGATTTTTGGGTCATCAAGTCCCAGGGACGTGCCTTAAATCGATAATCTCTGGAAAGAAGAGCGCCTACCGGACAAAGTTCGATAACGTTGCCGGAAAATCTTGATTTGAACGTAGTGTCATCAAAAGTGCTGACTTTCATGTCCGCTCCGCGGAACAGAAAATCGAGTTGCGCATCACCGGAGATGTCCGACGTAAAGCGGGTACATCGTGCGCAATGTATACATCTCTCTTGATCAAAAACTACATACTGTGAAAGAGGATATGCCTTAGGTAGATGACGCTTCTCTTCGATGTAGCGAGTTGTCGGCGGTCCGTAATGAATAGTGTTATTTTGGAGAGGACACTCACCACCGCGATCACAAATTGGACAATCTAAAGGATGATTGATCAGCAAAAACTCCAAGATACCGCGGCGGTCCTTAATCGTCTGATCAGTCTCTGTTTGAACTTCCATACCCTCTGCAACTGGTAGGCTACAAGCGGTTTGCGGCTTAGGAAATTTCGCAAGAGAAAACGTGCCGTCCGGATTTCGTCTTGGAGAAGCGACTTCAACAAGACACATTCGACAGTTCGCCCCACCCGATTCCATTGACAGACGAGGGTGGTAACAGAAAAACGGAACATCCACACCGATTCGCTTTGCAGCTTCGATGACCGTCTCACCCACTGGGGCTTGGACTGGTATGCCGTTAATTTTCAGATTTATCAATTGTGTCTCGGACATAAAATCTATTTTGCCTCGTCCAGACTAAGCTGGAGTTAGTGTTAACATCGGATTTACAGCATGCGGCACTGGCGGAACGCAGTTTGGTCCTACCGGCGACTTCTTGTGTTCAATCCAGTATTCAAATTCTTCGCGATAGTTCTTGATTGCAGCCCGAATTGGCCAAGCGGCCGCATCCCCAAGCCCACAATACGAACGTCCATCTATCTGATCGCAAATGTTTAGCAGCAATTCAATATCACCCTGAAGTCCGCCACCGGAACAAATTCGATCCAAAATCTTAAAAATCCAACGGGTACCTTCTCGGCACGGTGTGCACTTACCACAAGACTCATGAGCATAAAACTCACTAGTTCTTCGCATAAGTAACACGATGTCCGTACGGTCATTGAAGAACATACAACCACCAGATCCAACCATTGTGCCCGCTGCTGCTGCGGCCTCATAATCCAAATTCACACTCGCGCATCTGTCAGCAGGAACGATAGGAACAGAGCATCCACCGGGAATGCAGGCCTTTAGATTTCCACCCGAAATTCCCCCTGCCAATTCAAGCAGTTCCATTAACGGCGTGCCCATTTCTATTTCGTAATTGCCGGGCTTAGCAACGTGGCCGCTAACGGAAAAAAGCTTTGTGCCTTTACTACGTTCGGTACCCATTTTGGCATACCACTCTCCGCCATTTTCCACAATGTGTGGTACGCAGGCATAGGTTTCCACATTGTTAATGAGTGTAGGACTGTTCCAAACTCCAGATATAACTGGCAGAGGACCATGCGGTGCCTTCAACCTTGGCTGACCACGTTCTCCCATCAAACTGGACATCAGTGCTGATTCTTCGCCACACTCATAACTTCCAGCTCCCATGTGAACATAAAGGTCAAAGTCAAAACCCTTACCCAGTATGTTCTTACCCAAATACCCTTTGGCGTATGCTTCGTCAATTGCCTTCCGAACGGCCATGGCCGATTCAACGAACTCTCCACGAATGTACACATATCCTTTGGTCGCAAGAGTAGAATAACCGGCTATCGCCATTCCCTCGACCAACATGTGGGGCAATCGCAACATCAGTTCGCGGTCCTTAAACGTTCCAGGCTCGCCTTCGTCTGCATTACAAATAACATAGTGCGTCTTCGAAGTGTCTTTGGGGATTCCGTTCCATTTTATCCACGTAGGAAAACCAGCCCCACCACGCCCTCGGAGACCCGATGTCTTCACCTCGTCAATCACCGCTTGACGATCAAGTGTGACTGCCTTTTTTAGACCCGAATATCCCCCATTAGCCTCATATTGAGCTATTGTTTCTATTCCGGGAACGTCGATATGTTTATACAGGAGCTTAAGCTCTGCCATGAAAACCCTCTGAAATAATCAGCTTTACCAAATCTATTTTGCGCCTTGACTAGGCAATTGTATTTTAGTGATTGTGTCCGCCAGCCCTGCAGGAGTGTAATTCTCACTCCCGCGCAACTCATCCAGCAGATCCTTAACATTCTCGGTAGTAACGTTACCAAAGTACTTGCTGCCGACCTGAACAACAGTGCCTGCACTGCACCAATCAAGGCATTCAACTTCAGTCAGAGTAAACTCTCCATCCTTGGTTGTCTCGCCATGATGAATTCCGAGCTGATGCTCAATTTCGTGCATAACATCATATGCGCCCACGACGCTACAAGTCAAACAGGTGCAGACTTCAAGATGGTGCCGACCTTTTGGCCGAATGTTATACATTGTGTAGAAGGTAGCAACTCCCTCAACTTCCGAATAAGGTCTTTCCAGGCGCTCAGCAACTTCTTTCAAAGCTTCCGGAGGAAGAAATCCACCGTACTCGCGCTGTGCAATCCACAAGGCAGGGAGCATCGCAGCCTTGGCTTCGGGATAGTGACTTACTATCTGTGCCAATTCTTTTACCGCCTGATCGGAAAACCGATAAGACGAACCGAATGCTGATACCCCATTTGATCCTACTGCCATTCAAAACTCCAAGAAAATCCACGGCAAAACTGCCGGTTATCGGTCAATTTCACCTAAAACGATATCAATGCTTCCAATGATTGCAACAACATCCGCCAAAATTCTACCTTCACACAACTGTGCAAGTGCTTGCAAGTTCATGAAAGAAGGTGGCCTTTGGTGCATTCTCCATGGACGCGGCCCACCGTCAGAGACGATATAAAATCCTATCTCACCCTTAGGCGATTCAACAGGGACATAAGACTCGCCCACCGGAGGTCGGAAACCCTCTGTCCACAATTTAAAGTGATGGATTACAGCTTCCATACTGCTGTCAAGTTCGTGTCGCGGCGGAGCAACAATCTTTCGATCATCCACATTTATAGGACCATCCGGCATTCGTTCCAGCGCCTGTTTAACGATTTCGCGGCTCTGTCGCATTTCTGCCATTCGAACTCGGTATCGGTCATAAACATCGCCAAATTCGCCGTAAGGAACACCAAACTCAAAATGATCAATGCAGCTGTAGGGAGCCGTCTTACGAATATCGTGAGGAATACCAGAACCACGGAGGGAAGGTCCACTTACGCCAATCGCATAACATTGCTCAACTGAAATAACGCCAACACCTTGTGTGCGTTCGCGCCAAATTGGGTTTTGGTCGACAAGTGTCTCATATTCGTCCACACGTCGTGGAAACTCATCAATGAAACGTTTA
>CAISOI010000538.1 GCA_903886985.1 uncultured Chthonomonas sp. | reverse complement strand
TCCAGCCAATAAGGCAATTGGCGCTGAATACAAAGTGACAGATGAAATCTACCATTACAAAGTCAATCACCGTGAAGATGTTCACGTTCTCCTTGCATTGAAAGTTCAGCCAAATGACGGTGTGAAGGACCTAGCAGGAGTAGATGGCAGCAACAAGCCAACCGATATGCTCATCTCTTGGTGCAAGAACGTGGGTAAAGGCAAAGTCTTTTACACCGCGCTCGGCCACCGCGAAGATGTTTGGGAGAGCGAAGCATATCAGAAACACATTCTGGGAGCCATCAAATGGGGTCTGGGTCTTGAAAGAGGCAGCGGACGTCCACAAGGCAAAACGCCCCCAACCCGATAGGCTGCAATCTGCTTAGAAAGCAATAGTATTAATATCACCGGAACACCCTGAATTTTTCGCAAAGGTCAGGGTGTTTTGTTGTTTGTGGGTCCGTGCAATTGCTTTGCCTAATGTTGCATCACTATGTAATCTTGAGCTAGCGTCACAAACTGTCACATTGAGCTTCGGAAAGCCTAACAATGTAAGAACCAATCATCAGTGGTAATATAGCCCCAGCAGAATGAACTAAGGCTAACAACGATGCTCTTTACAGAAACTGTATTGACTTAAATTTGGACAACGAAGAAGACTGAGTAAATGACAAATTATATGCGTGGTGAAATTGTTCTATTACCGTTCCCATCTCTAGACCAATCGCGTTCGGAGTCAATCCCGGCTGTCATTCTCAGCACGGACACTTACAACATCAGCCGAAATCAAATCATCGTTGCCCCGATCATTGGCCTTACAGACTCGTCAAATTCGTCAGATGTTATCCTTCATGACTGGAGTCAGGTGGGCCTGCATGAGCCGTCCGTCGTATGTGCCCAACTTGCCACGATTAGCCAGAGTCTCGTCGTAAGTGCGATGGGGGTAATTTCAGGAGATGATTTGGCACATGTCGAATCTATGATCTCCAATTCACTCGATTTAGCAGACGAGATTTCCCGATCCAATGAGCAAGCTTAGAGAATTCCTTTTCGGCAAAGCGTCTCCGTCCAATCCCCGTTCCGAGGATGCCACAATCGCGCCAATAGAACAACTCGCTTTCGAAGGTCCCGACGGCGAACTGACCTTCGACCTCACACTCGACAAAATCAAATCCCTCACAGAATTGGGCGAGGACTACTGGCTCTGCTCCGCGGGATATATCGGCTGGATAACTTTGGTCGGCACCGGCTTCTCAACGAACTTCGAACGCCCAAGCCTCCATATCATCATCAAGGAACCATTTGGAATACATCTCAACTACAAGATCATGGACTACAAACCCTACGGCAAGAATACCGACCTCATTGTCTGGAGCAACACTTACCCAGCAGAGGAGATGGTAGAAGTCAGTCTTGGAGGGGAACCTTGCGAACTGCCTCGCAACAGCTTTCTGACCATAGAGGTTGCGCTGGAAGTAATCAGAACGTTTTTGGAGAAGCAGGAAATGTCGGACGTCGTTGAGTGGCGTAAGGCTGTTAATTAGAAGAACAATTCGCCATTACAGTATAATATTGGCAGGAGGATCCAAAATGTCTGTACCGATACTTGAGATGGATGGCACAGCCGAAGAGATTCAGTCCAAATTGAATGACTTTGCTGGACAACGACTCCATGTGACTGTTCAACAGATCGAATTTCCTGAGGTTTCCACGGCCGCCGTCCCTCCCCAAAGACCTTGTATTACGGAGAAAATATTGGCAAGGACATCGGCAATTCCTGCCACAGAAATAGCCAAAATGCCAACAGACTTAGCGGAACAACACGATCATTATGTTTACGGATGGCCTAAGAAGTGAAGACGGTTTTTGCCGATACTTTTTATTGGCTTGCCATTTCGAATCCCGCAGACCAATAGAGAGACGCGACACTTAAAGTTGTTGGACAATTTCAGGTTTTGCATATAGTAACGACTGACGAAGTGTTAACGGAATTTCTGGCAGGCATGGCCGGCATGGATAGTTATCACCGATCCCTCGCAGTTGAAATTGTGCGAGGTGTCCTACTGGATGAAAATGTATTGGTCTTGCCCCAAACACATAGTTCGTTCTTAAACGGGTTGACACTTTATGAAAACCGTTTAGATAAAGGACACAGCTTGACAGATTGTATATCAATGAACACCTGCCGAGATCAAGGTATTGCAGAAGTCTTGACGAATGATCGGCACTTTGTACAGGAGGGGTTCTCCGTTCTGATATCACGTCGCATTGTCTAAATATCCGATGAAATGATATCTGGGGATGGGTACATATAGCCATCACGACCGAATACGTTCTAATGCAGTCAACATTCACCTCTTGCCAAAGGTGTCCCAATAACTGCGACCAATCTCCAGAAATTCCGAGAGACAGAACGGTTCTCCGTCACTCCGAGATGCACTGACCGTTCCAAATTGAATGGTAATCATACACCATTGATCGTCAAATACATCCCCATCGAGTATTCCGCCCATTTGGAACGCACCTTGCTCACCCGTACTCGCCAAATTCGCATCCAATATGTCATAAGTCTCTGTGGATAATACTTCTTCGAAATAATGCCAATCTATCGAACGCTCGCTCCATTTGGAGTAATGTTCGTCGAGCAACCGGCGACTCTCATCAGATGGAAGTCCTTCAACCTGAGGCAACGCTCCTGGCCAACGGACGCGTACAATTGCGCGTGTAGATTTCACCGCTCCAAAGGTAATGAAAAAGGTAAGGTCTGTGACCCCATCCTTCAAGTAAAACACACTGAATTCTAAGGTGACGGTTCGAGCCAAAAGATCGGTCTTACAAGAAATGAGGATGGCGTCGTGCAAACAACGCCAATAAGATTCCGGTTCAACGCCCGCTGGTAGATGTACCCAGTCCAATACTGTCCTTTTAGTCTCGTTCATAATTAAGGCAACTATACCAGCTACTCAATGGACTTGGTAATAACTTCGCGGAAGGTCGCGTCGAAACAAAGTCGCCATATTTTATGAAAAATCTGATGTCGAGAAGTGCTCGGAGCGGTGATGTTATTCATCCAAAATCAAACGTATCAATCGGACAAAAGCATATCCAAGTTATGTTCCACGACGTCATTTCGTTCATACTTAACCTAAGGAGTCATAAACATGCTTGAAGCCTATTTATCTGTCCTCGAACTCACTTATTTCGAAGTGAAGTGTGTCTTCGACGGTCTGCAGGACCAAAACGTCTGGAAGCGCCCCGCTCCCGGTCTCCTCTCCATCGGGGAGATAGCCGGGCACGTCTGTTACTGGCAGGCGACGCGGTTTTCTGGAGAAGGTGGCAACCCACCGGACTTATCGAAATGCCACGTGAGTAGTCCGTTGATCGATCAGCGCTTTTCTTACTATCCGGGCACTATCGAAACCCAACCATCCGAGCAGCATTTGGCGATGTCCGCGGAACATGTCTTGAAGGAATGGCTGAGGGTCCATGAGGAATCTCTGGCGTATTTCAAGTCACTGAACGTGGACCTTGCTGGCAAAATGCCCGGTTGGGGGGATTGGTGGACATATGGAGAATCTCTAAAGTACACTATTTTTCACGTGGGTTATCATGCGGGTCAGATATACTCTGTACGGCATTTGCTTGGAGAGACAACGCCAGATAATTAAATTGGGAATACTATCTTCCGGTAAAAGGGAGCATTGTTCAATTCCGCCGAGATCGCGACAAGTGCTAAGTCATCTTTTGCAGGATATTTCTAAGCAATGCTGAAACAATGTCTTATACATTTTGCAAAGGAGTTACTGTGGACACTAAATCAGCACCAACCAATTTCAAAGCAGACAAAGTAGTCGGAACCCTGCTCTACTGTCTTTCCATCGTTGCAATGGGATTATCATTGCTTTCAATTTCACTTGGGCTCTTAATCTCCCGATCCAAGGGACCGGACGATTGGGGGATCAATCGTGCGCTAACAGGAATATCCTTTGGAACTGGCATTTGGCTACTGTTATATTGCCTTGTTGGTTACTTTGCAGGAAAATGGATTAAAAGTGGCACTGCCAAAGGGTATTACCTTGGACTTGTACTGAGCGCGATTTGGTTGGTGAAGGGTTGCTTTCTAACATCCACTGCCCGAAACGTTGCCGTCATTAACATAATTTCGATGACAATCGCATTCCTTTTTGGTGTTTATTGCGTGCTTCGGTTGTACGGAGTAATGAGGCCAAAAATCTTAAGCTCAAACAAGCCAACCACTGAATGACATCTTTGGGAGTAAACTGATCAGCTATTGGGAGAAAAGTGGTATTTCGCACCAACTGTATAGATGTCCTTACCACAAACAACCCCATGATATCTATAGTGGTCAATCGTTCTAATTCGTACGAAAAGGTGGGCAGAGACATAAATTAAGGACACCAAACTACGAGCTTTATTAGAAGTTTCGGCGTCAATATTTAATTAACCAACAGTGACCAAATCGTCGCCCAATAATCGGAATTCGACATTATCCACATTGTCAATCCCGTAAGCCTTGAGTTAACTCTTCGAGATATAGGAAATGTCCGACGCCGTTAAGGGGGTTATGTCTGTGAATTTGGGATTCACGTAGGTACCCTCAACTGTAGAGCATATCTCTCCATTTGGCAGTTTATCTGAAAGCGAAAGTGGGTTGTCATGCGGTTTACAAAATTGGTCGGGGTGGGCTTATTATTGGCGGATATAGTTAGGTAAGTTCTTCTATGAAAAGTCAAAAACGTGGATTACATTGAGCAGACTCGAAAAGAGATAAGTGAAGAATTCAATAAACTCTCATTGATTGATAACTCGACGGAATTTTTCAAATCACCATATGGGAATTACACTTTGGAGGTCTCCGAATATGGACCCCGTAAGCGCGGCAATTTCTCCCGAGGAATTGTACGTCAGGCCGATTCTGACCATATAGTATGTGAGATCAAGAGAAATTACTCTGGCTTCTGGCACGCATGGGTTTCACATAGAAACGGCGAAGAGTATCTGCTCTGCGGTGAAGATTATCAGGGCTACAACGTCATTACATTGCCTTCGGGGCGTAATGATTTTTATCTTCATGAGGATGCCCTTAAGGGAATGGGCTTCTGTTGGGTGGTTGTGCATGCCTCACTCGACGGAACAATCCTTGCGGTCGAAGGGTGTTATTGGGGCGATCTTTATGAGATTGTTTTCTTTGACTTCTCGGATCCCGCCAATTTACCGTTTCCGGAATTCGAGCGGAACTATTGTAAGGAAGTGATCGGATGGATTGACGAAAACACCTTTGGATACATTACCCAGACGGACAGCGGTGAAGCTGAGAAGCAGACTTTCAGCAGACCCAACATGTCCGCCTAAACAGGACTTTCTGCCCCAAATGAGCGAATCGTTCACTTTCATGGTCTATCACTATTTTATTAATAACATTAAGTCCACACGTTTTGAGAGGTTAGAAAATGCAGGATGAGGAGCCTTGGTACTCCGTGAAATGCATCTTTATACATGACGAACTTTCCGAAGACACCGGAAAAGTGATGTATGAAGAGCGAGTTGTCGTTCTTAAATCAGGAAGTTTGGATGAGGCTATAGTTTTAGGTGAAGCCGAAGCACTGGAATATGCCAAAGGTGACGGAACGGTTCATTATGCTGGCTTCATCAGTGCTTATCATCTCTATGAACGAGAAATTGCTGATGGGTCGGAAGTGTATTCTCTTATGCGGCTGAGCGATCTCGACAAAGATGCTTTCCTCGACCGATACCATGATGATGGCAGCGAACGCACTCGAAACTGGAGTGACGTTTGTTAAACGGACGAACAAAATAATGGAATTCACAGGCTATTTCATCTACTATTACATTATTACCGTTTTCGCCCTGCTTGCATTGGGCTTGGTTGCCTTTGGTATCGGGCTGTTCAAACGGAAAGCATCGCGGGCAACGCACATAGTGATCGGCATCCTTGTATTTCTCCTGTTGGTCGCCAGTACAGTCGAGGTTATGATGGGACTGACTACGCAAACAATCACGTTTCTATCCGTAATACGCTTGCTCGGCAGTTTGGCTTTCTTATCGATGTGGCGTGTAAGGACGAACGTCCTCCACAATCAAGCAAGAAACCATAATCGAATCGTCTAACTAGCAAGTCTGACCCGGACAGACGTGTCATCGCACGAGTGATCTTTTCGTGAGGTTCCTTTTCAATAGGTTCCAATGCCCTATTTCCTGTTAAAGAAACCATAAATGGTGGGTCATGTGCGTCGGGAACAATAGCATCTCCACGTTAAGCAATCAAAACATCACACTGCAAAAAACGATGAAGGCGGCAGCGGTAAGCAGCATCGACCAGGAAAATGGAGTTCCGAATTATAATCCCCATCCAGAACTGTGCCTAGACGTACCCTTCTTATAACCTATTTGCCCGTTCGTCAGCAGCAAGTAAGAAACATTAAATATTTAAGATTTCGGGCAGATGACAAATGGATCAGCGTAAATGTCCATTATGGATGCCCCCGCAAGGAAGGTCTTCTTCTTTGTGTTTTGAACCATATCCGGGTGACCACAGAGATAGACTGTCCAGCCTTTTAAATGTGGATTACGCACCAAAGCTACCTGATCGGCTCGTCCATGGATTACGTTATTTCTTACGGGATTGTCCGCACATGGGTAGTAATGAAAGTTTGTGTATGCATCTTCCAAACCAACCAATTCTGATTGGCAATAGAGCCCATCCTCGGTCCAGCTACCGTGGAACAGGTGAATTGGACCGGTGTGACCAGATTTAAGGGCATCTCGAATGATTCCCAACAGGGGGGATAGACCCGTGCCTGTTCCAATGAGTAGTAGCGACCTATCTAGTGAACCGTGAACGTAAAAACAATTGCCAATTGGACCGGCAATGGACATTTCAGACCCAATGTCAATGTGTTGAAATATCCATTGTGTCATTTCACCACCTTCCAACAGTCGAATATGGAGTTCTATATATTCATCTTCTGGAAGGCTGGCAATTGAGTAACTTCGCCTGACACCAGCTGGCGTCGCCAATTGGATAAACTGTCCGGGACGAAAATCGAAAGGCTTAGCTGGAACAAGCCTAAGTCGAATAATATTTCTAACTAATTCCTCACGCCACGTCACCGTTGCTGTAGTTCTAATTAGGACGTCATCTTCGGCTTTACAAACTACCATGTCATCGGTTAGAAAACATTGGCATGACAAAAAATAGCCTTGCTCCGCTAACGATTTACGAATGCCGACTTGTGACTTAGCCGGCGGGGTAGTGAACAG
>CAISOI010000537.1 GCA_903886985.1 uncultured Chthonomonas sp. | reverse complement strand
GCATCTGTAACGCGATACCATCCGATCAATTGATTTTTTGCGTACGGTTGAGAGTGAGCTTTACAAGACAATTACGACTCATGCAAGATTGCGAGCGCCGATAAGGCAATTAATCCGCAGGTGCGCTCAGGACACCTATGTATGGCAGGTTGCGGTAATGGCCAGCGTAATCAAGACCATATCCGACGACAAATCGATCTTCAATCTCAAAGCCAGAGTAATCTACTGTTACGTTGACTTCACGTCGACTGGGTTTGTCCAAAAGTACACAAGTCTTCACGCTAGCCGGATTTCTGCCTTTAAGAGACTTATGCAAATAATCGAGGGTTAGTCCAGTATCAATGATATCTTCAATGATTAATACATGCTTGTTTACAACTGAATGTCCGAGATCCTTCCGAATCTCTACGATACCGGAAGACTTGGTTGCTGCACCATAGGAAGAAACCGCGACAAAATCAAGTTCCATCGGAATGTCGATGTTTCGGATTAAGTCTGAAACGAAAGGTACAGAACCAGTAAGAACACCTACTACTACGAGTTCTTTACCCTTATAATCGGCAGAAATCTTTTCTCCCAACTGTTTGACGCGTTGGAGGATCGTTTCGTTACCGAAAAGTACCTCTTCTATGCGCCAATTGTCCAAAAATCCTACTCCCATTCAATAGTCGCGGGGGGTTTTGAACTAATGTCATATACAACTCGGTTAACGCCCTCAACCTCGTTTACAATTCGACTACTAACTTTCTCTAACACTTCGTATGGAATTCGGGACCATTGAGCAGTCATCGCGTCTTCGCTGCTTACCGCACGTAGAATCACGGGAAAGGCGTACGTTCTCCCATCCCCCATCACCCCAACACTTCGTATGGAGGGTGCAAGTGCCGCGTAGGCCTGCCAAATTTCATTGTACAAACCGGCCGCACGGATCTCCTCGATGAAGATGGCGTCAGCCTCTCGGACAATTTCTAGGTGTTCCCAGGTGACTTCGCCCATAATACGAATGGCTAATCCTGGCCCCGGAAATGGGTGACGATATACTATGCCATCAGGTAAACCTAACTGCGCTGCGACGGCACGTGCTTCATCTTTGAATAGATATCGAAGAGGTTCGATGACCTTTAGCCGCATATCTTCAGGTAATCCACCGACATTGTGATGAGTCTTAATAGTTTGAGCTGTACCTGCACCGCTTTCAATCACGTCCGGATATAGAGTTCCCTGTGCCAAGAATTCGGCGCCATCAATTGCGTCGGCATGTTCTTCAAAGACACGAACAAATTCGTCACCAATAATTTTGCGCTTTGTCTCTGGATCCGTTACACCTTTAAGGCGATTCAAGAATCGGTCTTTTGCATCGACATAGATCAGATTTATGTTCAGCGCAACAGCAAAATCCACTCGGACTTGATCAGCTTCACCTTTTCGCAGCATACCATGATCAACAAAGATACATGTTAACTGGTCACCGACCGCTTTGTGAACCAGTGCAGCCACGCAGCAAGAGTCGATTCCACCAGAAACTCCGCAGACTACTCCCCCACCGCCGACTTGTCCCTTGATTATTTCAACTGATTCATCAACAAAATTTTGAGGAGTCCACAAACCTGAACAGCCGCAAACTTCAACAACATACTGGCGCAACAGTTCCTTCCCAAACGGAGTGTGTGCAACCTCGGGGTGAAACTGAACGCCATACAGCTTTCGGACTGGATCACCCATCGACGCAACAGGAGTGCTCTCTGTTGTCGCATAAATTTCGAAACCGGCGGGTGGTTCAAGTACAGTGTCGCCATGGCTCATCCAACATTGTAAATGTGCATCTAGGCCCGCAAACAAGACCCCGGGATCCGAGACATCCAGCTCTGCTTTGCCATATTCGCGCTTCTCGGCCGTGACCACATTCCCACCGAGTTGCAATGCCATCAATTGGTGACCGTAACAAATTCCAAGAACTGGAACACCCAGATCGTAAACACCTGCGTTTGTGGTAGGTGCACCGTCTTCATATACACTCGCGGGGCCACCTGAAAGAATAATTCCTTTGGGGTTCCTACTCTTAATCGTATCTAACGGAGTATTACACGAAAGTATCTCGCAATAGACGCTGCATTCCCGCACGCGCCGAGCTATCAACTGCGTATACTGAGCACCAAAGTCTAAAATGACAATTAATTCGTCTGTAGGGTTCGTTTGCATGGGAAAAAAGGGCGGAATGTGACAAGGAATCAAAATGTTTAAAAACTGGAGACGCTCTATTATAGCTTTATATACTCACCTGCGTCAACATGTTACAGCAATTGTTCAAAATCTTAACATATTTTGTTGCTTCTAAGCATCTGAATAGTGTTATAGAGATCATGTTTTTTGAACAAAATGAACAATTACAGCGGCTTGGCTCCATTCTTAGAGGCAGTTAGTGTTTGTAAATCAGACTCCGAAAGTCGAAATGTAATCCATTCGTGCAACTTTGCCGCCCCTATTTTGCGATAGAATGAAAGTCCAATCTCGTTCCAATCGAGACACGCCCATTCCATTCGACCGCATTCTCGGTTGACAGCCTCATGAACCAATACCTCAAACATTTTAGTACCGATTCCAAGTTTTCTGTACTCCGGCAATATGAATAAGTCTTCTAAATAAAGGGTTGGTTGCGCCAAAAAGGTGCTGTATGTTTCAAATACAATACTATAACCAACTGCATCGCCGGCAGCCTCTGCAATCCACGCCTCAAACCGTGGCCTTGCACCCCACGCATGATCAAAAAGTCGATCACGCGATTCAATGGTGGGTCGATCCAAATGTTCATAATCTGCCAGCGCACAGATCAGCGTAAAAAGAGTATCCCGATCAACATATTCTGCCTTCCTAATCACTATATCCATGTACTACTTAACCTGATGTCCTGGCGAGTGCTTGAAGTCAATCGGGTGTGGACCACGGAGAATTTCGATATCGTGGCGGTTCTTGGCTTCATCAAGCAAGGCAGTACTGATTTCTGCAACCGTGACTTGTTCTGTGTTTCTTAGTCGGACAAGACGAACCTCTTCTGGGTGCCCTTTTCCGCAAGCACCAATTGCTGTGCGTACGCAGGACTTTGCGTCCTCTAGGACAATTGGAATTTTGCCTCGACGAACACCACCCTCGCCACTTGTTCGATGATTGGTATGTGTCGCAACGAAATCAATCTTTTCTATCAACTTGCGGGACACAATATCCGCTAATCCGTATCCCGCAGCATTACCATGTGACTCATCGGTTAAATCAAGGACGCAGACTACGCGTACAGAAGGACCCTCCCAAGATGCTTCAGATACACTCGGCATTTCAAGGCGACCAATAACATGAGTGTCCATTCCTGAGCCACTTATGTTTTTACCCATTTCGTCCAAAACCAGTACGTCAACATTATCAAACGGCAAGACCGGTGACAAGTTGATTGCGTGTTTTAAAAGGTTCTCTTCACGCTCACGTCCAATATCTTCAGGCAGGACAGAGTGTATTTCAGCCGTTTTTCCGGAAGGGTTTTCTATGATTGCGATGCCGCCAACCACATTTGCGGAGTTAACGATCTCACGCCCCACCTTGGGCATAATGTTCACAAGCCCTTGCGCACCGAATCGGTGAATTGTGCTGGCACCAAAGTGCTTGCCTAAACCAATTGCGAGCATCTTGCAGATGCCACTTTGAATAGGTCCGACGAAATCAGTGTGGTGCTTTATTCTATTGATAACAATGACGCCATCAGCACCTGCTGCATTTTTGTCCAAGTATACGGGGTACCCATCTTCAAGGGCACCTATCTCCACAACATCCATGGTCGCACGAATTTCCGCGCCTACGGCCTTTGTGGTAATACCGTAATCGTGGAGGACAGATATCTGTCCCTCAGCAGTTGCACCTCCGTGACTTCCCATTGCCGGAACAATGAACGGATTCAGCCCCTTGGATTTCAATTGCCAAATGACAACACGAACAATCTCCACCAAATTGTCAATTCCACGGCTACCTACTCCAACGGCAATACTGGCACCCTCTGCCAAAGGTGTCCGAACCAACAACTGATCCACCGCCAGTTTGACCGATCCTTCAAGATCGTTGATAACTTGGTTGGATACTTTGTGACGAACGGTCCATACCTCGGGGAGACCGACATAAGGATAGTCAAAGGCTTCTGTGGAGTACTCGATTTTAATATTGGGCATAAGGTTACTTTTTCACATGCTCCAAAAACCAATCGCTTAGGTTTTCATCACGATAAGCCTTGTCCCACGAATTGTGGTCGACACCAGGATACGTTGTGAGTTTTGGCGTGCCACCTGCGGCCTTGATGGCATCTACAAATCCGTGCGATTGCGCTACAGGAACGGCTCGATCAGCCTCACCGTGGAATGCCCATATTGGCATCGATTTAAGGTCGGAGGCAACTTTAGCAGGATCACCATAACCACACACCGGAGCAATCGCAGCCCACAATTCAGCATGTTTGGCGCCGATATACCAAGTTCCATGTCCACCTTGCGAAAGTCCAGTTAGATATAATCTCTTCGTATCAATCTTGTAGTCCTTTTTCGCCTGTTCCAGCATCGCCATCACCGCCTCATCATGATCTTCCCAAGCCGATTGGACAGTCGGTTTTTGAGGATATAGGATGATGAACGGCCATTTCTTAGCATTTAACAGAGTGGCTGTACCCAAACCTACCGCTATTTGCTTGGATCCATCTGTACCGCACTCCCCTGCACCATTTAACGATACAATCAGTGGCCAATCCTTTGAAGGAGTGTAATCTCTTGGAATTTGAATGGCATAGTTGTAGTTCTTGTCACCAAGTTGTAATGTCTTGAAAAGAATTCCTGTTGTTTGCTGGGCGGACGCCAGCGAAATCAACGAAGTCAGCAAAAACAGTAGAAATGACAGTGTTTGGAGACCCAAAGTGCGCTTCATATGTATCCTCAATTGGTAGAATAAGGGATAGGACTGAGAGTTGCTGCCAGACTTCGCCTTCGATCATGGGATGAGTAATAATGGGCTACTGGCATGGTCAGGTTAGACCATTATAGATAAACCACCATTCGGTGTCAATAGTGGAGAAACAGGCTTATCTGCCGAAAGACGGGCATTCAAATGTATAAAAACTTCGTACGTGATTGTAAGTGTTAGCAGTAAAGAACTCCACTGAGTTTTAAGAAGGAACTAAAATGTCCACATTTAATAGACGAGAAGTGTTATGTCTGGCGGTGGCCGGTGTTGCTGTAACTGCCGGATTGTCTTTGAAATTACACTCT
>CAISOI010000536.1 GCA_903886985.1 uncultured Chthonomonas sp. | reverse complement strand
TGTTGTGCGCATTTTGTCAGGGCATCCACAAATTTCGGACTGTTCACTTTCCTCAGAGATCTAGCCGCAACCTGTCGCACGGACCACTCGGGATTGGAAAGTGCGCTTATGAGGATGATCTCATCCTGCGACGCTAATTTGGAAAGGCCCGTAGCAGCGGACTCTTTGAATATCCAAGACGGGTTAATCTCGACAGCAAACAACATTTCAGCAATGGAGCCTCTATCTCCCAACTCGCCAAGTGCAAGTGCGGCAGATGCTGCAACGCATTGTTCAGAATCCGACAACAGCTTTTCTATAGTGGTCTTGTTCTCTTTGAGTTTCAACAGAACAGAGGCGTTTATTGCTTGACGTCGCACCAAGGGGTTCGGGTCTGAGAGCGATGCAGTAATCTCTTGAGGGGCTAATTTCAGCTCTTTGACACCCGCTTGTGCGATCGCCTGACTTCGCTCCAACCAATTATCGCTCTTAATGCTCTTTGCATTGAGAGGACCAAAATAGTATCGTTCCATTGGCTGAGAAGGAAATGGCGCAGACCAGCCCGTTATAGACATTCCGCGCTTGATCAACGGATCAAAACCCTGAAACGTCGGCCGTTCTGAAAATATAGATGGCAGGACTTTGCCATGAGGAGAACCATCCAATATTTGGGTGGCAAAAGCAATCTGTTCGGTCTCAGTTCCACCAGCAATAGCTATTTCATCCACAATGCCTTTGCGAACCCATGTCTGCCAATCCATTTTGGTAGGGATCAGATAGTGTCCGGTGTTGAGCGGCCAGTCTTGAACCTTCTCAGGAGCATGAGCCGAAAGGTTGACGGAAAGCAACTTACCCTGTTTTGCAAGAGCAGAATGCAGCTGACTCAGAAAGAGGCTAACGTACTCTCCTCTCAGACTTTTCCACTTTGCTCGATCAAACTCTTGAGTGCGGATGTCAACACCGTATCGCCGTTTGTATTCCTCTACAATTGGCGGGTTGTAACCGTATTCATCCTCATAGCTGGTGCCGTAATTTTCAAAATATGTATAGAGTTGAATTCCGTCGTACCCGCCCGATTTAACATCGGCGGTCCAACGGTCAATTAGGGCTTTGCGTACACCCGGATATGCGAATTCAAGGGGCCCCGGCTGCCTGCGCCGACCGGAACGGTCGACCGGAATCCACTCAGGATGATCTTTCCTGAGGCGGTCTTCGTAGGTGTAGGGCATTGTCGCAGGATCGGAATCGGCGGGACCACCGAAGTCGAACAGAGACTGAACCATGATCATTTTGATGTGCCGTTTGTGGGCAGCGCGCACAGCTATTTTGTTCAGGTCTGTACCGGTATTGAGGGATCGTTGCCAGGAGTTCCAGTGCTCGTACTCCAAGGGGTTGTCCATGCGAAAGACACCGTTTCGGAGAACATCTGCGTCCTGCTCACCTCGCCAGTATATGCGTCTGGCCTTTTGCGCCACCGCAAGTCGCTCAATATAGGATTCTACTGTTGCGACATTGTCCAGCGGCTGAAACCGATAATCCCAATGGATGTCACCCACTGATACAAAAACATCCACCGGAACGCGTTGAGGAATGCCAGGAAGCGAATCGGTTTGTAAAGCGAACGCACGGGCTGAAAGAATGGAACACAGGCAAAAAGTTTGCCATAAAGCGAGAGTTCGACTTTTCAAATTGTACTAAGAACCTCTATTTTACGGATGCGGCAGGAGTAGTCTTGGCGGTAGTTGGAGGGCTCCACGGTACGTCGCCATATCCAACGGTCATCAATCTTACGAAATGGAACACTATTAGGAGAACAATCACGCCCACCACGGCTCGAATCCACTTCATTGGAGGCTCCCAAATTGGTGCAGTACGATTGATCTGAACGGAGACGGTCGATGCAGAAATGACGGGTGTAGATTTGACAGTCAAATCGGGTGTGACCGCTGATTGCGCCACTGTCGTAGCTTCTGTTCCAACTACTGGATCAACTGCGGGTGATACTGGACTCTGCTTTTCAACTTCGGCTTGATGTGCTTCCAGTAACGATTTAAACTTACTCACCTAATATCTCCTTGCCGACGCGCACGTAGTCCTCCCAGACTATCTTGGCCCGACCATCTTTAACTTGTTCTACGGATGTTCCTGCAAGAGCAGCCTTTTGAAACGCGGCAGCTCGATGTATATATGTTTTGAAATGCGGCAGTTCGGCATCTTCTAAAAGGTTTAGGGCTTCTTGACCGTCTCTGCTCGGTCTGGGTGGAACCATTGTTAACAGTATACGATACTTATCGGCACCCAGAACATTTAGATCGCGAGTCATGCTCAATAAAGCATGAATACTCAATGCATCCGGTATGGATGGAACTATCAATAAATCGCAGGCAGCCAACAGATCCGTCAATTCTTCCCGCGTTGGGCGTGCGGCAGTGTCGATGACTATATGTTTAAACAGCCCAATGTGTCGGGATGCCTGCGTTTCATCCACCACCGGAAAAGACAATTGCCCCCGCTGTGCCCAGCCAGTTGAGCTGCGATT
>CAISOI010000535.1 GCA_903886985.1 uncultured Chthonomonas sp. | reverse complement strand
TGGCCGAAACAAGGGGAAAGTTGCACCTCCTACCTATTTGGGTGATAAATCAAAGGCGGATGACAAAGGGAACATGATTGATCACTTGGCAGATTGGGTGGTTGCTCCGGACAATCATTTTTTTGCTCGTGCCACAGTCAACAGAATTTGGTCCTACTATTTCTCCCGTGGGATCATTCATCCCGTGGACGATATGCGCGCAACTTCACCCGAAAGTGTTCCCGGATTGCTGGATGCACTAGCAAAAGAGCTTGTGGATAGTAAGTACAATATCAAGCATATCATGCGACTAATCTTAAATTCTAAGACATTTCAGTTGTCATCAGTACCTAATACCTCGAACGCACAGGATGATAGATTTTTCTCTCACTTCCTGCCGAAGGCGATGCCCGCTCCCGCTCTCTTGGATATGATCAACATGGCGACAGGGTCCAAAGAACAATTCGGGAATTTCCCTGAGCGTTCTCGGGCAATTCAGGCGGCGGTGCCAACTAACAGTTCGTTTATGTCTGCTTTTGGGCAATCACATCGAGAATTTCTCGCGGACATCGATCCAAAGTTGGAACCAAATCTGGTACAGACCTTGCTGATGATCAACTCGCCTTATGTGGATAATAAGATCAGAAATGGCTCAATGGTCAATGATATCATGAAGTCTAGCAAGACAGATGAAGAGTTGATCGACAATATGTATCTTGTGACTCTCGGTCGCAAGCCGACAAGTGCAGATGTTTCAAAGGCAACAGTTTTGATGAAAAATGCAAAATCGCGCGCTGAAAGTGCACAAGATTTGCTGTGGGCGTTGGTGACTTCGAGAGAGTTTTACTTTAATCATTGATCTTAAAATTTGACTATGCAGTAATTCGTTCCATGATGATTAAATCGACCAATTCAGAGCCCTCTAAGGGCAGGAGAGACAAATGGATTACAACTGGCTAAGCGATTGCGAAAAGTTTCACAGACGAGACGTTCTCAAGGTGGGCATGCTTGGTATGCTCGGCTTGACGATGCCAAAGTATTATGCACTCGCGGATGAAGCGAAGAAGGCTGCGCCCATGGGTAAAACCAATGGAACCGCTGACTCTGCCATTCTGATTTGGTTAGCTGGTGGTCCCAGTCATATTGATACATTTGATCCCAAGCCTGATGCAGCGGTCGAGATTCGTGGAACTTTTGGGGCTGCGGAGACCAACGTTTCGGGAATCCGAATTGGAGAGCACCTTCCTAGAATTGGTAAGGTTATGGACAAGATCTGTTTGGTTCGCAGTGTCACCAGTCCTACTGGTGCTCATGAGATCGGAACGCACTATATGTTGACCGGTTTTCTTCCGCTACCCGGTTTTGCAGTACCGAGTTATGGTGCTGTTGCTTCCAGCCTACTTGGGCCGCGCAGTGCACTTCCTCCTTACATTTCAATTCAGCAACCTTCGGACGAAATGGGAGCGGGCTTCTTAGGAGCAGCTTTAAATCCGTTCTGTCCGGGAGCCGACCCCGCAAGCGGTAACTTCAAAGTTCGCGACCTAGATATGCCCGGAGGAATGACTGTCGAAAAGTTTGACCGACGAAAGGCTCTACGCGATGTTGTAGATGGTGCTTTCAAGGAGCACGAGAAAGGCAGCGATCGCGCTCGGGCCGTAGATAGTTTTTACAACCGAGCCTACACGTTGTTATCTTCGTCTGAAGCGCGTGCGGCGTTCGACTTGACCAAGGAAAAAGAAGATTTACGAAACGCCTATGGGCGCAATACTTTTGGACAAAGTTTGCTGTTGAGTCGCCGATTGGTAGAAGCTGGTGTTCGATTCTCTACGGTCACCGTTGGTGGCTGGGACAATCACACTGCTATTCACAATGCGCTACGCTATGGGATGCTGCCAAACTTCGATCAATCATTCTCAACCTTCATTTCCGACATGGACAGCAAAGGTTTACTGAAGCGTACGATGGTTATCGTGATGGGTGAATTCGGACGAACACCAATTATCAATAAAGACGGTGGACGTGACCACTATCCGAGAGTCTTCTCGATGGTCCTTGCCGGTGGTGGAATAAAGGGTGGAACAGTTGTTGGATCATCGGATGCACGCGGCATGGAGCCAGCTTCTGATCCTGTTCGACCAGAAGATATTGCGGCGACGATTTACCAATGCTTGGGAATCGACTATACACAGAGCATCTCTTCTCCAGAGGGTGTTCGTGTCACGCTTGCGCGTGGTGGTTCCCCGATTCGAAAGGCACTTGCGTAACCTATGCGTCGATTGATCTGTGTTTTATCAACTCTATTGATGTTGCTGACGGTGTCTGAGAGTAGTTTGGCGCAGGCACCAGTCGGTGCAATCACGGCGATCTCATTTAGCCCTGATGGTAAGTTTCTCGCCGTCGGCGGTGTGGGTCAGGTGGTTGTATTTGACGTATCAAACTGGATGGTTTCAGCATCATACGACAAAATTGAAGACACTGTTCGATCTA
>CAISOI010000534.1 GCA_903886985.1 uncultured Chthonomonas sp. | reverse complement strand
TTTCTTCGTGGCATCGGTGAGCATGATCAGGCCAAAACGCTCTTCGGAGTAGAAACCTCTATCCGACAGCAACTGGTCATTTATCTCTCGTAATGCCCGACTTAATCGTCGCACTGGTTGTGCAGACAACATAACCTGTCGACGAATCCGATCACGACGGTTTGAACCCTGTGAATTTGAAAATTTTTCTGGATTCAGGTCACGTTTCGCCCGATCCGATAGATGGTTAACGAGATATGTTGCAACGTCATCGTCCGGATTATTGAGTATTGCGACTAGGGCTGGCACATCCTGAATTTCACTACTCCGCAAGAGAAAAGATCGCTCGCTGTCGCCAAATCCAAAAGCTGCAAATGCCAAAATCAGGGATGCGAGCCAAACTGTCGCGGTAATACTGCAAACTGCAGCCAGATACTTCATCAGCAGGATTCGCCATCGGGGAACAGGGCGCGTCAACAGATAGACTATAGTCTTCTGTTCAACTTCCTGAGAGATGACTCCGGTGCCGTATACCACTGCTAGGATCACCAAGATGAAGCCAAACACCATAGTAGAAGAGGCATTGTTATAGGCGTCAAACGGGTCGAACTGCTCAGCGTTCATAAATCGATACAGCGATGCGATCATCGCTGGAAACAGCACCAGAAACAGCGCCAGCAGCAACCTGCGCGGTCGCAACGTTTCTTTCAAAGCACTTTTAAATAAGAAGAGATCAGTCATAGTTTCATCAATCGTTTACTAAATAGTTGAATACTGATTCAAGATTGTTGTCTGGAGAATGGAATGATGAGACCACAAAATTGTTTTCCAAGACCAGTTGTGGAAACGTATTATAAAATTCGTCTGGCGATGCAGTTTGCACTTGCAACTTGTCGATCTCTTTGGGATCAATATTCAGACTAATAATAAACGGGTAGTCGGTAAGGCATTTCGCCATTCGCCGAACATCCGGGGTTCGAATAGTTATGGAATGCGGATGCTTATCGATGAGCGAGCGAATTTGATGAACTTTGCCCTGAGCGAGTAGTCTGCCCCGGTTCATCAATAGGATGGAATCGGTCATCTGTTCCACTTCATAGAGAATGTGACTGGAGACGATAACCGCATGGCCCTTTTCCGCAAAGCTGTTGAGCACATTTGTCATTTCACGGCGGCCAATCGGGTCCAATCCGTTAAACGGTTCATCTAGGATGATGACCTTCGGATTGTGAAAGATCGCTTGTCCCAATTTTACGCGCTGACGCATACCTTTGGAATATCCGCCAATTTTGCGATCTGCGGCGTGATCCATTCCAACGATGGTGATAACTTCGTCGGTGCGTTCTTTCAATTTCTGACCATTCGCGCCGGAAAGTGCGCCCATAAACCGCACAAATTCTCTACCGGTCATTTCGTCATAGAGCTGTTCGATTTCGGGACAATAACCGAGGTGATGATATACTTCGTGATTTGCGAAAGGCACTAATCCCACAACCCGCATCAAACCTGTTGTGGGCTTAAGTTGACCCGTTATAAGCTTGATAATGGTGGATTTACCAGCACCATTTGGACCCAGAAGTGCGGTTATGCCTGTGCCAACCTGACAAGATATGTCATTGACACCGATCACCTGTCCGTACCATTTGGATACGTGTTCTAAATGAATTGTTGATTCGGTCGTCATCCGGTAACTACCTCTACAGCCCGGATTCGAGCGCGGGCAGCCATAATTCCAATACCACCGACTATTAGGGAGATTAAGAAAACACCTTTTGCGGAAGGGGCGGAAATATCTGTAATGGAAGGCATGCCGGAACCAAAACTTGTTACTTTGTCAGTTACGTTATAGACGTTTTGCACCATTCCTCGCATTAATCCCGAAACGGAGATATGCCTTAACAGCACTTGTTCGGACATATTTCCGTGAGTGCGAATCATCCAGATTATTCCTGATACGATTCCACTAAAGAAATAAAAGCCTGCGTATATGGCTCCGGCAACTCGAGGGGTTTTGCACCATGCCGAAAATCCAACCATTAAACTCGCATGAAGTGCCGCGGGCAAAGCACATGCTAATAGCACTCTGGTAAGTAACCACGGCTCCTGATGGAATATTCCGTCACTCCAGAAGGTCATGATGCAGTATATATAGAGGATGAGTGCTGGGGCGAGCGCGACGGCAAAGAGCGTCGTAAATATACCCATCCACTTGCCAATAAGGTAATCCACTTTTGTCAGTGGTTTCGACAAATAGACCAGAAGGGCATTGGATCTATTATCCGCCGAGATACTTCCTGAACCCACCATTAGAGTCATTACAAACATCATAAACAGGTTGAAATCGGTGAGTTGGAAAAAGCTGGATGCATACTTTTGACCGACGGTATTGTTAGTAATCGGGTTATTGACATTTACGGGCATGCGAGACTGCAGGTATAGCCCTATTAACGAAAACAGGTATGGCAGAACCGACACGCCTGCGATAGCCCAGAAGCCCTTCTTTTGACGCGCGGCACGAATACCAGCAAGTGCCACCACCCACCATCGGAAAGTATGGCTGTTGAGCGGACCTGTGTAGTTCCGATAACTTAGGTCGGCAATTGGATTTGCCGCCGAAACAGTATCTGACCGGTGTCCAAACGGGTCAACTTGAGGAACGTCAAGCATAAAATCGGGTTGTGTTTTTTCTGGTTCTGTGCTCATTCCACTGCCTCCAGAAAGATATCTTCGAGCGAACGCAAAGCCGGCTGAAAGCCTCTTACTTGAACGCCCGCTTCTTTCGCAATTCCAAATACAAACTCACTTGTCTGGAGAGAGTTTATTGGCAGGTCTAATCGATATCGTGTGCCCATATTGGAAAGTACGGTTGCTCCTCGGGAAGCAGCGACCATACCGAAAGCATCGGATGGCAATTGCAATTCCACCTCAATTTGAACGCCAGCGGTCTTTTGCAAGTCCGCAACCAATCCCTGTTGGACGACCTTACCGCTCCGCATTACGATAACGGATGTGCAGGTTCGCTCAATATCAGGCAAAAGGTGGGATGATACGATGACGTTGATACCTTTGCTAACCGCCACATCTTTGACAAGATTCAGCATATCGTCTCTGCCGGCGGGATCTAGTCCGTTGGTTGGCTCGTCCAGGAAGAGTAGTCTTGGTCCATGTACCAGTGCCTGAGCAAGTTTGATGCGCTGTTTCATTCCTGTCGAGTAGGTCTCAACGTTACGATAGCGTGCCTCGCCCAACCCACAATACTCGAGGGTTTCGTGAGCGCGTCGCATGGCATCCTTCGCGGGCATTCCCGCCAATTCGCCGGCATAAGAGACAAAAGAGACTGCATTAATTCCGGGGATATGACAATCCTGCTCCGGCATAAGACCAATCCTCTGCCTGATTTGGAGTCCCTGGGTCGCCACATTCAGCCCCAGCACTTCTCCGGAACCACCTGCCGGAATTACAAAACCCAACAGTGTCTTGATTAAGGTTGTCTTGCCAGCACCATTTGGACCGAGCAGACCCACGCAACCTTCGGGGACTACCGCAGTCAGGTCGCTGACGGCAGTTTTCCGCCCGTACTTGACGGTTAAATTGGTTACTGAGGCAACTTGCATGATTATGAATTAAGTTCCTAAGGAGTCCGGCCATCCGAGATACAGATTGCTATACTTGAATTACTGTGAACTGGTTTCGTCAATATTGTAGCGTATGAGCAATCATGGGTCATTCGAAGTTTGGCCTAACACTTTACATGTTCGGTTCACTACCGCTATAATAGCCTCAACCGACCATAAGCTTGGTGTTCGCACCCCGTCCAAAAAGGCAACGCTGCCTTCCCGCTTTGAAATTCTTATCGGCATTGTGAGCTGGTAAACCTTTTCGGAGGCTCGCTTTACTATGAGCTTGTTTGACAACTACGAGACAGGTCCGTTTTATGATGAGATGTTCGCATCCGATGGCAGTCCCAGAGAAGGTTGCCGCAATGTCTACGACCGTCTCCACAGGATGTCCCCCGAAGGGTTCCGCAGTCGCTGTGATTTAGCAGAGATGACCTTGATCAATCAAGGGATCACATTTACGGTTTATGGCGATGACAAGGGAGTGGAAAAGCCATTTCCTGTAGATCTCGTTCCCCGCATAATTCCGACGCAGGAGTGGGACCACATTGAACGAGGATTAACCCAGCGCGTCAAAGTTCTTAATCTTTTCCTACATGATATCTATCATGATCAGAGAATCCTGAAGGATGGGATTATTCCACGAGAATTAGTATTAAATGCGCCCAATTTCAGACGTGAATTTATGGGTGCGAATGTTCCGCAGGATATCTATGTACATATTTGCGGCACCGACCTCATTCGAGACGACGCTGGTAATTATAAAATTTTAGAGGACAATTGCCGAACTCCTTCCGGGGTGTCATACGTGCTCCAAAATCGGATCATTATGAAGCGGGTATTTCCGCATCTATTTCGAGAGAATGCCGTACGCCCAGTCGATCATTATACTTCGCAACTCCTCGCCAATCTGAGAGCACTTGCTCCAGCCTATCGTACAGAGCCGACAGTCGCTTTACTGACCCCGGGGCTCTACAACAGCGCGTACTATGAGCACTGTTTCCTGGCCCAAGAACTTGGGATTGAGCTTTTGGAGGGACGCGACCTATTTGTAGATGACAATATTGTTTATATGAAAACTACCAAAGGACCGAAGAGAGTGGATGTTATCTATCGGCGCGTAGATGATGACTTTTTGGATCCTGTGGTGTTTCGGTCGGACTCAAACCTCGGAGTTCCGGGCTTAGTTAATGCGTATCGAGCCGGAAACGTAGCTCTTGCAAACGGAATCGGAATTGGTGTGGCAGATGACAAAGTAATCTACGCATACGTGCCAAAAATGATAAAGTATTACCTCGACGAAGAGCCGATTATACCTAATGTGGAGACTTATCTCGCTTGGGAACCGGCGCACCTTTCGTACATCATTGAGAATGTTTCCAAACTGGTTATTAAGAGTGCCAACGAGTCTGGCGGTTATGGAATGTTGATAGGTCCGCAAGCATCCGCTTCTGAACGTGCGACATTCATTCAGAGTGTCAAAGCTAATCCTCGAAATTTCATTGCCCAGCCGCTCATTGAGCTTTCGCGTTGTCCGAGCTTTTTTGACGATCATTTTGAAGGACGACATGTGGACCTAAGACCTTTTGTTTTGTGCGGAAATGAGATTTCCATCATTCCAGGTGGGTTGACTCGGGTGGCATTGCGGAAGGGCTCTTACGTAGTTAATTCCTCTCAGGGTGGAGGAAGCAAAGATACGTGGGTATTACGTGGACCGATATCCAACACGCAGCCGCTGGAGCGGGACACCACAAACGTACCATTTCCTACTGCCGAATTCCGAACGGAATCTGATTCAACGCAGACTGGAGGCCAATAATGCTTTGTCGTGATGCTGATTCTTGCTTTTGGATTGGACGCTATGTAGAACGGGCAGAAGCTACCGCGAGAATGATCGACGTTCATTACCATTTCGGACTTGAGAGCCCACTTATCCGTGCGTCCGCGCAATGGAAGTCTATCCTGGCTATTACGGGTGCCGAGGCACAATATCGTGCCCGATATTCTGGCGAAGAAGAGAGGGATATTATCAATTTCTTCGCATTTGACGAAGAGTATTCAAACTCAATATTTCGATGTATTCAATCCGCTCGGGAAAATGCGCGCACTATTCGGGAGATAATCTCCTCAGAAATGTGGGAGAGTATTAATCGCGCTCATTTGGAAATGAGATCATGGAATATTGAGCGCGTTATGGCAGTCTCACCTCACGAGTTTTTCCAGTGGGTTAAGAATGCGTCCCATCTATTCCAGGGAATTATGAACCGTACCCTAAT
>CAISOI010000533.1 GCA_903886985.1 uncultured Chthonomonas sp. | reverse complement strand
CGATCCCAAGGTGTCGGAGTTGATGGCGTTGTTGGGCCAAACAGAACACTGTTTGGCGATGAAGAGTGTTAGCAGTGAATCAATTCAAACACAGGTGATGCAACTCCTTGAAAATACAGGTTCCACAATTCACAAACTCAATGTGAAGTCATCGGAGTTACGCGAAAAGGCTCTTTCAGGCGTTGATCGTGTAATGGCGTTGTTAAATAAATGAAAACCTCAGCACTTTCGCAAAAGTCCTATTTTTCAGCACCATGCAATATATCGGGAGCCAAATGACCAAACGTACTACAGGATTGGCTTCCCTTGGGATTTCCGCGTCGTTGTTACTTCACGGTAACCATGCTTCTGGATCGACCCTCGCAGCAGTGATGTTGCAGGCGATAGGTAATGCACAACGCGTCACACAAACAGGTAACCAATCACCTACAGTTGAAGACAGTAAACTGGTGACGGTGGTAGGCGGTCAAGTTGCTGGAGCGGTCGTACCTTTACAACTTCCTCAGACGCTTTGGGACTTAATTCAAAAAACCGGCAAAGTTCCTACCGCACCTCCAAAACCAATTAGTAATCCGGGAGTTTTCAATTCCATTGGGTTGCCAACAGGCGTTCGCTCCACCTCCTCTCCTCAGGTTCCGACTACTATCGGAGCGTTTGGACAAGCCATTGGCATTCAATCCGTTCGAAATCAGACAGTTTGGGATCTGATACAAAAGGCTGGCAACCTTTCAATCGCCACCGTTTCGGCAGGAAGTGGGCAAGCACCAATCATTTCCCGCGGTTCACCGGGTAATTTCGGATTACCTCCGGCAGTAGCGCAAGTTGCACCCCCTGTTCAAACCGGTCCTTTCACCGTTTGGGACCTTCTTCGAAAAGGGGATCCTGCCCATCCTATTACAGTATCGCTGGCGGGATTGGCCAATCAGGTTCAGATTGACCCAGTAACTGGGCGACCAATTAATCAGCCGGGAATGCCAAAAAAGAAGTTGACCGGTTTTCTTGGGTTCTTTGATTCCTTGGGTGAAACATCCAGAAGAATAGGAAAACAACTTAATTCACAGATAACAATTCATGGCGATAAGACCATCGGTTATCACGCGGAAAAGGTTGGAGGCAGTGCGCAATCCTACTCGAATGATAACTACTACGGGGTTCGTGGGGTTGGCGGTAGCTACAACCAGACAGAACTTACCATTCAGGGCAAGATCTTTGGCCTTATAAATTTTCAGACGCACTATACGGATAGTCCTTATGTGAATCCTAATGAAAACCGACTGTCACTGAATTACGAAACTAAGAAACTTAAATTCGATGCAGGCGACATTAACGGCTCGATAACGGGTAACTCGCTGATTGACTTTAACAGGACACTAAAAGGTATAGAGGTATCTGCTGAAGTTCTTAAGGGATTGCGAATTACCTCACTCATGTCGCAGACGAAGGCGCAAACGCGTACCATTGTTATTCAGGGCGCAAATATATCGGGCCCTTACTATGTCTACGCGGGTCAAATAGTTGATGGTAGTGAACATGTTCGAATAAACAATATTGACCAAGTGAAAGGCATCGACTACACGCTAGATCCTCAAACTGGCGAGTTACGATTTATTAAACCTGGAGTAATTGTTCACGACACGGACACCATCGCTATTACTTTTGAGTCGTACAACTTCCAACAACAGTCTGGTTCCATCAATGGTTATCGCGTAGATGTAACCGCCCTCAAACACACAAAGATTGGATTTGAATATCTCGAGCAGAGGAGCTCATCGGGCGCTGCGGCTCTAAGTACTCGAACGGATCAGTTTTATGGGTATGGCAACCCTCTTTCACCCTATTTGTTAACGTATAGTGTCAACTGTACGATTACGAAAGACAGCACTGGGAAGCCCATTTCTGCGATTCCAATACAGCCAATGACGGCGTTTGTAGATGGTGTACCTCAGATTTACGGTACGGACTACCAGATCGATCCACAATTGACAAACAGGGTGTTCTTTCGGGCAGCGATTCCGGGAACAAGTTTGATCAAGATTACTTACACACCGGTAAATGATGTGACTGCTTCGGGAAATCGTAACGTAATGGGTGCGGACGGGCAAATTACATTAGGCAAGACAGGTTTGATTACGGCCGAGTTGGCGAGTAGTGCGATTGACCTCGGGGGTACCTCTTCACGAGGAAACGCTATGCAGGTCCGTGGTGACATGAAGTTACTAAAAGATAAATTGAACTGGACATGGAATTTAAAGAATATTGATCCGACGTTTACTTCCATTGAAACTGCTGGATTTCAGAGAAATGAGAAAGGAATCACCACCGGCTTTAACTATAACGCGAGTAAAGAGTTAAAATTTGCGTTGAACATGGAGTCTACCAAGCGGCCATCCTATGGTTCCTCTCTCGGTACAACTACTGGTTTGGCAGCCGTAACGGGACTAGACGACTACAAGTCGATGAGCTTTACGACGAACTGGCAATTCACAAAGGGAGGTACTTTAAACCTTACCCATAACTCCATGACAACTGCCATAGCCTCCGGCGGAAACACAAAGTATGGGACTGATAATCTCGACATGAATTATCGCCTGAAAGAATTCACTTTTGGATTTTCGTTTGGACTAAATGACAATCTCAGCTCATTCAATACTGCAGCTTCCGGCTCTCCGCCAAATCTGACTATAACAGATGCCAAGGCACTTACTACCCGATTTAATGCACAGTGGAGTGCCGGTAAGGGAGTCAATCTCGGAGCAGTGTTCTCGAACAGCAAATTGACAGGTACTGCTAGGAACACTAACGCCCAAGATGTTCAGTTGTCGGCTACTCTGACTCCTCTGAAGGGTATGCAGGTTAACCTCGGCTATGGGCTTCAGAATTCCGGTGGGTTCTCACAATATGGATCCACAACTGGAACTGGTACCGGAACAGGTACTGGAACTGGTACTGGCACCGGCTCGGGTGGCAGCGGAGTTGATCCGCGCAAATCCATTGGTTACCCTGATATTACTCGTCAATCCGGCGGATCGGACTCAACTGGTAACTACTATGGTGGCGGCTTCAACGGTGGTCTTGGAGGCAGCGGCAGTTATGGCGGCGGCTTAACAGGGGGAGGTTCCCTTGGATCAACTCTTGGAAACTTTGGAGGTAATACGAAGACCATGACGGTTGGTATTAACTACCAACCTTCGCAGTCGCTCAACCTCGCTGTCAATTTGAATCAATCATCAAGCATTGGTGATTATCTTTATAACAGCAAGCGAAATGATATCGCTTTTGTGTCTAGTTACAATCTTGGCGAAAAGATCAACCTGACGGGCAATTTGTCATCGCAAAAGGTGAACTATATCGGAAGCACTGGTGGCACTTCGACAAATATGGTAGGACTTTCAGTAAGAGCGATTCCGCTGAAGAAACTTATCACGTCTATGAACTTCACAAAGATGCAGACAAACAGCACTGGTTCCGCTACTGGAACGACTACGCCAGGAACTACCTTCCCTGGTGCAGGAACAGGTACAGGATTCTTTACTGGTGCCACTAACCTGACGTCTTATGGTTTCAGGACAGAATATCCAGTGTATAAAATGAGTAATTTCTTCATCCAGTCAGATTTTTCGTCTGGTTCTGGGTATGCCGCTTCGGACACTAGGAACTCTAGTATCGGTGTCGATTTCAATTTCAATCGGAACATGACGTTTACTTTAGGATGGAGGATTCAGCAACACGTAAATACGGATCCGACGACAGCTGCAAGTAATTACAACTATAACGTTAGTTCATTAGACGCTAATTTTCATTTGCATTTCAATTAGTCCTATTTAATTACTGTTTTATCTTGCCACTAAATTTAGAAGACCAATCATCTGCTATCGAGTAGAGTGCAGGAATCATGAGTAATGTCAGGAATGTTGAGACGGTCATTCCTCCTATGACTACGATTGCCATGGGTGCTCGCAATTCAGATGCCCTGCCAATGCGTAGAGCCACGGGCAACATACCTACAATCGTAGCGATTGAGGTCATCAGTATTGGTCGTAGTCGTGTTGCGCCTCCTTCAATGATAGCTTCGTCTCGGCTCATGCCCCGCGACCTAAGTGTCCCCGTAAAGTCGATCAAAAGAATTGCATTTCTCCCCATTAATCCCACCAGCATTATTATCCCGATCATTGAGACAAGAGAGATAGTTTCTCCACTTAGAACGAGTGCCCCAAGTGCTCCCGCCAATGCCATCGGTAGAGAAAACATAATGACGAAAGGGTTGAGTAATGAATTGAAAAGGGAAGCCATAACAAGATAAACCAAAATGACGGCGAGTCCAAGGGAGCTAACGAAATAGGGGATATTGTCGTCCATGGCTTCCGAATCGCCGCCAAAGTGAAAGTCAACCCCTTGGGTAGGTATATCTGCCAGACGCTTCGTAATGTCTGCTTGTGCATTTCCTAGGGGATACTTTGGGGCGAGGTCTGCGGTTACCGTAATCATTCGCTGACCATTGATGCGATCTATTGCAGACGGGCCGGACGTACGCTTTGAAGTGGTTACATCTGAAAGCAAAATAGATCTTCCAGAATAAAATCCGACAGCGATATTCTCAAGGTCTGCCGGTTCATTTCTATTGACCCCTGACAATTGCACTCTCACAGGAAGTTCTTCACTATCGTTTCGATACGAAAGGTCGGCGTTGCCCTCTATTGCATCCCGTATAATCGCACTTATCAGCGATATTGAAACGCCCGCCGACGTCGCAAGATCTCTGTCAGGATGTATCTGTATTTCGGGTTTGCCTGTACGGGTTGATATATCGGGATCGCTTATACCGGGCATTTGGGCCATTCGGTCCCGAATCGAGACGGCAACGCGTTTGAGAGTCGCGAGATCGTTTCCTTTAATTTGTAGTTGGATCGGGAGCCCTGTACCCGAGGCGGAACGCACAGCAGTGACAGCAAATCGTGCTCCGGGAATAGGTGTGAGTAACTTGCGAATATCGTTTGCTACAGAGTTATCATCCCGGTTTCGGACGTTGTTAGATTTACGCCGTATGAATAGCTGTTCCAAAATGCTTGATTTGTCTTTTAGTCGAACATTAATCTGAGCAAATTGAGGACCGCGTTGGGGAATCGCACCAAATCCTCCAACTATTTCACCCACCGTAGTCACTTCGTTAGCAATATCAGGAATGGTTTGGATGACGTTCTCAGCCCTGCGTGAGATGCCATCTGTTGTCGCAAGAGATGAGCCTGGAGGTAGTTCAATGGTAATAGCAATTTGGCCCATGTCCATTGCCGGTAACAGGTCGGTGCCTAAGTACGGGGTTGTAATTAACAATGCTGCAGCGAGCGTAACTAAACCGAACACTGCAACCCATCCTTTGACTGACAGCACGCGCACCAGAATTCTGCGATAGACAGTTTCTAATTTCACATATAGTCTATCAAGAGCCCGAAATACGCCTTTCGCTGCCTTTTCTGGGCTCTGTCCCGTGCGATACCATCGCGAAGCTAACGCAGGAGTAACTGTGAACGAGACTATCAGTGAGAACAGCGTCGCGACCACAACTGTTACACCAAACTGCTTGAAGAATGCTCCAACGATGCCGCCCATAAATGCGATTGGTAAATATACGACTACATCAGAGATAGTTGTAGTAATGTCCGCAAATCCTATCTCTGTTCTTCCATTATAGGCTGCTTCGTAGGGCGTCTCTCCCAACCCAAGGTGGCGAGTAATGCTTTCCAAGACAACAATACTATCGTCAATCAAGATGCCAACGGAAAGCGACAGTGCAAGCAGAGTCATCTGGTTCAACGTGTATCCGAACATGTAGAGGGCAAGAAATGTAAATACCAAGCACGAAGGTAGAGCAATTGCGATAATCATTG
>CAISOI010000532.1 GCA_903886985.1 uncultured Chthonomonas sp. | reverse complement strand
GCACAAACCTACGCATTGCCTTTGGGTCTGTAGCTATCTCATCGTAGTTGGAACGATCCGCGAGATCATCTAGGGCATCATCTTCTGATCTCACACGAGAAAATCGGGAAACCACTTTAACTAGATTGATGCTCGAGCAGGTTGGGCATGTGGGTTTACGCGAATTTACAACCACTCCCACGAGGGCACTAAATTTGCGATTGCACTCATTGCACTGAAATTCGTAGATAGGCATGGAGTTTGTAGTAAGCCAAACAATTTTCAGGGCGAACCTATTGGTGCGCCCTGAAGGTTGCTATTACTTTTTGATTTTTAGCAGCTCGACGTCGAAGATTAAGGTTGCATTCGGGGGAATTACTCCACCAGCTCCTCGTTCTCCATAGCCTAAAGCTGGGGGAATAGTGAGTTTGCGCTTTCCGCCAACTTTCATTCCTGCGACGCCTTCATCCCAACCTTTAATGACTTGTCCTTGTCCCAGCCCAAACGTGAACGGCTCTTTGCGGTCCACGGAGCTGTCAAACTTGGTACCATTGGTCAAATAGCCGGTGTAGTGCACGTCAACCGTGTCACCAGCTTTTGCAGCAGGTCCCTTTCCGACTTTGACTTCCACATATTTCAATCCGCTTTTTGTCGTAATTTCTTTACCAGATTTGGTTGGGGTTGACGGCTTAGGGGCGGGCTTTTTGTTCTCTTGTGCAAATGTATTGACCGTAGAGAAAAGTGTTGCTGCGACAGCCAAGAGAGCAACTGCTGGGTATACCTTCATTTCATGGGCTCCTAAATGATTTAAAGCATTAAATCGTACCCGAATTATGAGAAGTTCACCAACTCACAGATTAGGGCTGATGGGGAATCATTAATGCGGGTCAAAACGATGATCGCTTCACCTCGTCCGTCGCCGGTTATCTTTTTGCGTAAGTCTAGGGGATCCATCGGTACTCCTCGTTTCTTAATAGCGACAACTCGACGGTCCAATTGGCGAAGTCGTCTCTGCAAGTTTTTGATATGAAAAGGCATCCAGTCGATGATCTTGTAAGCAGTTGCGAACGGAGTTTGGGTTAAATGATCCGAAGTGATGTAAGCAATCATACTATCCATGAGGGATCCATTAACTATCTCGGCAACTTCCTGAATGAGATGCGCACGCACAACCGCTGGATCAGGCTCATAGAGGTAGGCAAGTGGGGGAGTAATGCTTAAAGGTTCGCAGAATTCCAAATTTGATAGCGTAACGTTTTCCGGAAGCAGCGTCGCAGATTTGAAATTTGGTCGTGAGAGCGCTCCGCACCAAAGAACCGCCTCCTTGCACTCCCCGCGAACCGATATGAATTCAATCGTACTTGCAAAGGACTCCATTTCGAGATCCGGCAATCCTGGAGAGACCTTTACCGCCAACCCTGCCACTTTCTTAGATATTTCATGAGTAAATGAGAGGGGCGGAGAATATTGATCTCCGTGGCGGACCGTTCGTCCACCGCTTCTGCGGGACGGGTCGAAGAACGCAAAGTCTGCCGTGATATTCAGCTTGGTGGAATCACCACAAATTGCGCGGGCATTCGAACCGAAAATGTCGAAATTAGATTTTGCGCAAAGTGCCGTCATTGGATCAATGTCTATAGAAATGACTTTGTGATTAACCCCGAGTTGAATTGAGTCGCCACCTATTCCGCAACAAAGATCGTTAATGCTTGAACCAAGGGGAAATTGTACTGCACGATATTTTGCGATGACTTCGCCGGAAGACTGTTCTAAGCCTTGAGGCGTAAACCACATCCTGTCCGCATTTGAGAATTTCGCGCGCCCACGTGACCTCAGTTCCAGCATATCAAGTGATGCTGCAACTTGTTCTCGTGGATATTGTTTCCGCAGATAATCTACTTTTTGCAAAACATTTCCGCTGAGCGATCCTGCCTCATTGAGGACCTTATGTCCGAGAGGAGACAACAAGAACTGGATATCTGACTTAGTAAGCATAGTAAGAGTGGCTCAACAAAAATGGGACCGCTCAGATAAGCGTTCCCATTTCTGTGTTAAGAATAAATTATTGCTCAAATGGATATCATGTATGGTGAGTCGACAAGTAGTTCACTTAGATTTGCAAGGCCGAGGTCTTCATTAGTAACTTTACGTTTAATACGGGCTAGAGCGTTGTCTACAGACTTTGTTTTGCACTTGAGTTCTAATGCAATTTCTCGGTAGCTCTTTCCAACCTGGTAGCCCGCAAGTACCTGCAGTTCAAAGTGTGACAGAAGCCTTTCCAATTTCTCATGTAAGAGCTTTGTATCCTCGGATTGGAGTACCAGTTCTTCAGGGTCCATCGCTTCGGATGACGGAAGTATGTCTGAAAGGTTCCAGTCATGTCCTGCGTCCTCTGCGGGAGATTCAAGAGAAAGTGATTGATTTAGCGGCATCTGTTTTTGGCGGGTCGCCGTCTTAATTGCAGTGATGATATGGCGCTGAATACAAACCTTCGCGAATGCAGGGAAAGAAATTGCGCGCTCTCCGCGAAAATCAACCATGGCTTGCCACAGCCCTATCATACCTACCTGCAACAGATCCTCTTTTTCCGCACCAACCAGAAAATAGGATTTGACTTTTGTTCGTACGAGATTTCGATATTTGTAGAGCAGGAACTCAGCCGCCTGCTCATCGCCATTCTGGGCACGAATGACTATTTCACGATCACACCTCTC
>CAISOI010000531.1 GCA_903886985.1 uncultured Chthonomonas sp. | reverse complement strand
GCGTACGGTCGTTGGGATCACCATGGGAATAACTTCGCCCAATTAAAGCGAGATATGCCGAAGCTGGACATGGCTCTTGCCAATTTGGTTCAGGACATCCATGACCGAGGAATGGACAAGGATGTATCTGTTGTGGTTTGGGGAGAGTTTGGTAGGACTCCCAAAATCAACAAGGACGGTGGGCGGGACCATTGGCCAAGAGTTTCTTGTTGCTTACTTGCAGGTGGTGGAATGCGAACAGGTCAAGTGATTGGATCGACAAATCGTTTTGGAGAAGAAGCGGACGACAGACCAGTCCATTACAAGGACGTCTTTGCCACACTGTACAATCGAATGGGAATCGATATTGCCACTACTGCTGTTCCAGAGATCAACGGGCGCCCCAACTACTTGTTGTCGGACCGTGAACCAATCCCCGAGCTAATTTAACTCAATTCTATATGCTATGCGGCTGCGATGCCTTCTTTTCGAGATCGCAGCCGCAACCACAAAATTATGACCACAGGCAACGCCACAAGGCTGAAAACCTGTGCGTGAGTCATTCCCCACATAAATATATCTGCGGTAGCTCCTTTGCGGTATATCTCGTCAAGAAAGCGGAACAATAGATATCCGGTGAAAAAGAAGTACAGGGTCTCCCCATTTTTGTGCGGTCTCTTATTGAATAAGTGCAGCATGCCAAATAGGAATAGGTGCAGAATGGTAGCGTAAAGTTGCGTCGGGTGACTCGGTTCTGTGTAGACTCCGGGTGTTCCATCTTTTAAGAATCGCATTGCCCATGGGAGGGAGCAGGCAGCTCCATAACAACATCCGTTTAGTAGGCAGCCAATTCTGCCAATTGCGTAACCCAATGCCAGACCTGGTGCGCAAATATCAGCAAATTTTGCGAAGTTAAGTTTGTGTTTCTTGCTGTAGAACCAACAATAGAGCGTCGACGCCACTACAGCGCCATGAATAGATATTCCTCCGGTCCAGACCTTGAAGAAATCCAACGGGCGTCCCGAAAACTCATTGTAATCGAGAGCAATGTACAGTATTCTTGCGCCCACAATTCCGGCAAACAGAGCCGCTAAACACATATCAAATACGTGCTCAGGAGTTATGTCTCCAGGTTCAATCGTCTTGCCTTTCAAACTGGCTTTTACCTGCGTTTGGGTATACCAGAGGGCAAGTAGGAAGCCTGCAAGAACCATTATCCCAAATGAATGAATGGGAAAGTGACCGATGTTAAATAGAGTGGGGCGCATTCAGTTACTTTCGCTCGGTGTCAGGAAGAGACCGGTTCGTTGGAATTGTTTTCAATCGCAGGTTCAGACAGACGCTTGGGCCCTTTTGTGAAGAGGAAATTCCATGCGAGTAATACGATTCCGACACTAATTGCAGAGTCTGCCACATTGAAGATGGGCCAGATGTTGTGATTGGTCCAACCGTGAAAGTCAAAGAAATCCACTACAAATTTAAATCGTAAACGATCAATAAGGTTGCCTACAGCTCCGCCTAATGCGAGTGCAAGCGCCGCGGCCACTGCAGTGTCATTTCGTTGGAACTTTGTGAAGGCATAGATCAACGCACCAATGGCGAATAGTGCGACTGCCACAAAAAAGTAATTGCCGCCCTGGAGTAGGCTAAACGCTCCGCCAGTGTTACGGGTGTAGGTCAAGCTGAGTATCGAACCTATAGCGGGCCGAGTTTCACCGAGCGCAAGAGAGCGCAAGACGGACCATTTAGTAATCTGATCTGCCAGTATGATTACGGCCGCTATCAGATAGAAACGGGATGGTTTCAAATCTGACCCTCAACAACACTTTGACACTCGATACACATAGTAGCGACAGGCAATGCCACGAGCCTTAATTCTGCTATTGCTTTACCACATCGGTCACAGACGCCATAAGTACCAGCATCAAGCTTTGCCAGAGCGGCGTCAATTTGCGCTAGACTTGCGTCAAGATTTGCGTAGATCGCGCTCTGAGTTTCAATCTCTGCAAGATCAGCACCAGCATCAGACATCTGGCCATCCCCTTCAACATAACCAGAGGACAGGTTCTCACGTTCGGTCTCAAGTGCCGATTTCTGTGCCAATATTTTTGCTCTAAAGAACTCAGGAGTATGGCTCATATCTTTTATCCTTTGAACGACGAATGAATAAGCGGATTTTGCAAGTACATATTCTCCACTCTATACGGTTATTTTGGCGACAACATCAGCACATCGCAAGCACAGATCGGCGTATTCTGATACTTCACCAACATCTGACTTGATTAGCCAGCATCGTGCACACTTGGTACCAACCGCCGCTGAAACGTTAATCGAAACATCGGCAGAAGGTTGTCCCAATTCTACTTGAGACACTTTGAGGACTGCTGGGAGGTCTGCAAGGACAACACTCAATGCACTTAATATTTCTGCCGGAGCAGAAATTGTCAGTGCTGCTTCTAAAGGATTCCCAATGACTTTGTTGTTCCGCGCTGTTTCCACAGCAACATTTACGACTTCTCGAACGGCTAGTACGGGTCTCCACAATGCCGTAATTCTCTTGTATGCGTCTACGGTCATCTCAGGGAAGTCGGCGAGTTGTGCGCTTGGAAGTCCCTCCGGATTACCAAGATATTTCCAGACTTCATCTGACGTATGGGAGATCAATGGTGCCAATATCTTTGCCATTGTCTCAGCAATGGTGTAAATGGCAGTCAATGCTGAGAGGCGTTCCGGCGAATCAGCTGCAGAACAATAAATTCGGTCCTTGACAACGTCTAAATAGAAAGCTGAAAGATCTACAGAACAGAAGTTGTTGATCGCATGATATACCCTGTGAAATTCATAACTCTCATAGCCTGCCCGACAAGCATCCACGGTCTCTGCAAGTCGGGCGATAACCCATTGATCCAATGCTTGTAATTCGTTCGGAGCAACAACATGTTTTGCAAGATTAAATCGATCTTCCATCCCGTTCACGTAGAGGTTGTTGACTAAGAACCGGAATGTATTTCGGATTCGTCTGAACGTATCGGAGACGCTCTCAATGATGCCATCAGAGCAGCTTATATCGGCGAAATAGTCCGAGTAGGCCACCCAAAGTCGAATAATGTCAGCGCCATATTTTTCCATTACGACCAATGGGTCGACAACATTGCCGAGACTCTTCGACATCTTGCGGCCATTTTCATCGACCGTAAAGCCATTTGTGATTACCGTATCGAACGGTGCTCGGTTTCTTGTACCAACCCCAACCATCAAGGAAGAGTTAAACCATCCTCTATGTTGATCGGTACCTTCCAAGTAGACGTCAGCCGGCCATTTGAGAAGGGGCCACTTTTTGGTGTTTTCTAACACTGCATAGTGCGATGAGCCAGAGTCAAACCAGACATCCAGAATATCTGTCTCTTTGTCGAAGGTAGTGCCATTACAGTGCGGGCAAGAATAGCCTTCAGGTAGAAGTTCCGCAGCTGTTTTGGCGTACCAAACGTCCGAACTCTCTTCAAGAACGTGGGCGACTACTGAGTCGATCGATTCCGAATTGATGATCTCTTTGCCGCAATCTCGGCAGTAGAAGGCAGGAATTCCCACTCCCCATGCGCGTTGACGGCTAAGGCACCAGTCAGGTCGATTTTGAACCATGGAGTTAATTCGGTTGATGCTAACGGGGGGAACCCATTGCGTCTTTTGAATTGCATCCAAGGAGCGCTGACGGTGCGTCTGCCCATCGGTTTTGTGATCTATGTTCATAAACCACTGCACGGTCGCTCTGAATAGCAGGGGATTATGACATCTCCAGCAGTGCGGATAACTGTGTTGAAACATTGTCAATTTGAGAAGATGTCCAGCCTCTTTCAAAGCGTCAAGGACTGCGGTATTCGCACCGCCGCCTGGGATCTTCTTCCCAAAGAACTGCTCTCCGGCCTGTTTGGTGTATGCGCCATCCGGTCCAACTGGGCACAGGATTTCCAGACCATATTTAACACCCGTCTCAAAGTCCTCTTTGCCGTGGCCCGGTGCCGTGTGCACGATTCCGGTTCCATCTTCCATGGTGACATAGGGAGCCATGACTACAGGCGATGTACGATAAAAAAGTGGATGTCGTGCTATCAAGCCTTCCAGTTCGAATCCCTTACGCCCGTTGTGCACTTGGAAGACTGCTTCTTCAGCCGGTCCACCCGACACTGCCTCTACAACCCGCTTAACGAGAGGCAATGCGGCGAGATATTTTGTACCATTGATCTCGACGACCACGTAATCGCTATCGGGATGAACAGCAAGTGCGAGATTTGCCGGAATGGTCCACGGAGTAGTGGTCCAAATCACGACGTAGGCATTTTCCGGATCGGTCTCCGAACCACCAAATACTTGGTTTGGATCGCGATGAACAGGAAATCTCACGAAGATTGAGCTTGATGTATGCTCGTCGTATTCGATTTCAGCATCGGCAAGAGCAGTTTCGCAGGAAGGGCACCACATTACGGGCTTTAATCCGCGATACACATACCCACTTTCAGCCAGTTGACCAAATGTTTTAACGATACTTGCTTCGAAATCAGAACTCATTGTCAGATAGGGGTTCGACCAATCTCCGCGCACTCCCAATCGCTTGAACTGAAGTTTCTGACTGTCGACAAATCGAGACGCATACTCGCGACATGCTTTACGCATTGTCACTTTGTCTGGCTTCTCACCTTTTTTGCGAAATACCTTTGAGACTTCATTTTCAATTGGCATACCGTGATTGTCCCATCCGGGGATGTAGGGTGCACAGTAACCTTGCATCGTTTTGTATTTGACGATAATATCTTTGGCTATTTTGTTGAGAGCATGACCGAGGTGAATGTTACCGTTTGAATAGGGCGGACCATCATGCAGAATAAACGTGCCCTTCGGAGATGCCTTTTCAACTGAAAGACGATAAAGTTCCATCTCATCCCATTGCCGCTGGATTTCAGGTTCACGTGTTGGCAGAGACGCCCGTTGAGGCATTGCGCCAGGGTGCTTATCGTTCAGAGTGATATTTAGTGTATTTTTGTATTCCATTGAAGTAATTCAAACCAGTGATTATTATTTGTTGGTGCAGTCAAGCGATCTAAACTTTATCGCCAAGTAAAGCTATTGACTACGCGCATGAAAATCGAGTCGTTTTTCG
>CAISOI010000530.1 GCA_903886985.1 uncultured Chthonomonas sp. | reverse complement strand
CGACTACTCAAAAACTTCACATGGGACGCCGCAGCTGAGGCGACTTTGAAAGCGTATAGGAAAGTGATTTAGGAGCACACCAATGAGATTCGGAGACTACTTTCGAGAACTCCTGAAAACCTGAAACACTAGAAGAATGAGAATCCAAGATATTCCCATCCCAATCGACACCACAAACTTGCATCTATGCAAACACCGGCCACAGATATCTGTGACCAGTTTCTGTCAAATATGATAGAGTTATATCCGGAACTTATCGTTGTCGCACCTGCCGTCGGCGAATTATTACGAAACTTCCTGCCACAACGGCACCACCAAAAATTACTAAGCTGCCAGGTTCTGGAACGGAAGTACTGAAAGCACTTGCCAATCCCCACGGGCCGCTCAATCCTGTTGCAAACGTTGTTCTCGTGCCGCTGGAAGTATATTCATATATGTTGCCGGCATTGAAATCCGAGGCGAAGAGATTGCCTGAATTGTCAAAAGCAATTCCTTCAGCCCTACTTAGACCAGATGCAAACACGCTGGCGCTGCCGCCAGGAGTGATTTTATAAATCGAAGAACCGGTTGAGGCGAACAGGTTTCCAGAACTGTCAAAGGCAAGATACTGCGCATTGGTGATTCCACTAACGAATACAGTGCTGGTTCCATTTGCAGCATATTTCAAGATCCTATTATTTGTTTGCTCCGCAGAATAGAGATTTCCCAGCCCGTCCAAAGTAATACCGACTGTCTGACCAACTCCCGTTGCAAAGGTCGTTTTGGTACCGTCTAGAGCCACTTTAATAATCGAACTTCCACTGTATTGAGCAACATAGGCGTTATCATTTACATCTACCGCAATTCCCCATGGCACGTTGAAACCATTTGCAATAGTGCTATGACCACCAGAAGTATACTCAACGAGACCACCCAGACCCTGGCTACCCAAAAAGAGGTTGCCTGTGCTGTCGATTGCCAGCCCAGCCGGATTTCCACCAGCACTCGCAGCAAATGTCGATCCAACGCCGGAAGAATTGTAAGAATCTATCTTGTTACTAAGGTATTCCGAAACATACAAGATTTGTGCATTTGCCTTTGGTTGCCCAAGTGCAATGAATACCGCCGTTATGCACAGAGTTGGCAAAGGAATTAAATGACGATTGCTGCTTTTGATTCTCATGATTACAGATCTCCTATTATCAAATTGGTTCAAGTTCCATTCCTAAAAGATGGTAAGTTCACGCGGCTAACCGTTAAACTGCTGGTTGCAACATGACAGCTATTTCATCTGGAAAGGACCGTTGTTTAAAGGCTATTCGGCGAGCCTCTGATTAAGAGAGGATGAGAAACGCAGGGGAGAACCTGCGAAGAGGACGGTAAACCATATGGGGCAATATGCGATGTTCAAACCGTTCGGCGAAACGAGCCTGCAGTTGTTGATTGTAACAACAATTAGGGCTAAGACATTGAAATAATGAAACATTTACATTAACTATGCATTAATAAAAGCACCTAAAATGTGTCAACTGGCAGAATAGTCGATGCACATAGCTCAAGTGAGCATTCAAAAGATGAAGAT
>CAISOI010000529.1 GCA_903886985.1 uncultured Chthonomonas sp. | reverse complement strand
TTCGGCCGGCGGTGTCCGCAATGACATAATCGATATTGCGTGCGCGAGCTGCCTGCACTGCATCAAAGATCACCGCCGATGGGTCCGATCCCTCTTTATGAGCGACAACATCAACACCAATGCGTTGTCCCCAAATCTGAAGTTGATCGATGGCAGCGGCTCGAAAAGTATCTCCCGCTGCAAGGAGGACTCTGTTACCACTCAATTTTAGTCTGTAGGCTAACTTCGCAATGGATGTGGTCTTACCCACGCCGTTAACCCCCACGACAAAATAGACAGTTGGTCCTTTGGGGGCAATTTGGAGTGCTCCATGTTCGACACCCGCTTCATTGAGAATCTTGGCTAGGCTCTGTCGCAAGTGTGATTTTACTTGATCTACTTCCGTAAGTCTGTTTTCTCGGACGGCATCACGAAGCTCATCTAAGATTCGGACAGTTGTATTCACATTTACATCTGCTCTCAGCAATGCTTCTTCGAGGTCCTCAAAAAGCTCTTCATCAATTCGACCCCGGCCCGTCAGAAGGGTATCAACCTTCTGAAAAATACTCTTAATGAATCCAAATCGCATAGGGAAAACTACACTTTCAAGCGGCTGACAACCCGGTTACTCTTGCGGCTGCCAGATCATTATACCTTTTGAGAAGATCCGATATTAGGATGACATTTTATAGAGAGTTCTAGCTGATAGGACCATAGTGGTAAACGCGAATACGACCATAGGTATGGTGCCAATCGGTCCTACCTTGGACAAAAATATTCCGCCAAGAAACCCTCCGATAGCGCCGCCAAAACACATCCACGGACCGACTCTGCTATCCACGGCTTTGCGCGCAGCGTAGAGTACTGTAGGAAGGGCGGATGCGACAGCAACCACAGCGATCGCGAGAACAACCGCTTCTGATACCGGGCTTGTTGCCCTGGGACGAGTAAACAGCAAGAACGGGACTAACAACATACCGCTACTTATGCCACCCAGGTGTGACAGGGCACCCGCCACAAATCCCATCGAGAGGGTCAAGAGCATTCCGCTGTCGGACAAAATGGGAATATGCAGGATTAGGGGACCGCCAATGCGTTGTCGTGCAACTTCCGAAACGGTGATGAGAGCAACCAGAATTGCACCTGTATTTCCAATTCGCTGAACTTGTCGCAGTCGAGCATCGGGCATTTTTTTGCGGAAGATGGCAGCCCCGACAGTTGCCCCAAAAGCGATGATTAGCGCTTCCGAAAACTGAAATCTCACTCCATTTGATACTGCTCCGTACACTGCGGTTACTGAGGTGAAAAGAGTAAACATCAGGGCAGTAGCCTTGAGTTTATCGCCTTTGAAATCCAGCATGAATTCAACGGTTGGAATCATCACTGCAAGTGCACCAATTCCGGATAGGGCGCTCCCCATAGCAATCGGAATGGTGAAGAAGAACATAACTACACTTTTGATAAGCGCGACGTTAAGTTTGCGTTTCGTAGACATGCTGAAAGGCTACCACATTAATTAAGTTCGTTGCGAGATATTAGCTTACAACAGTGCCAGATTATTAGCCAATTGCGGTACCAAAAACCGGTACAATATAGCCGGTAGAAATACCGTACCTCAAAGGAGCCTCATCGATGGAACAGACTCCGCATTCGGCTGGTTCAACGAATTCACCTGAAGCGATGGATTGTGTCTCAGTCATTCTCGCGGCGGGTAAATCGACCCGAATGAAATCGCGCATACCCAAGCCTCTACACGAAATTTGTGGACGAGGATTGACGTCGCATGTAATTTCCGCCTGTAAGGATGCCGGGATAGTTCGAAATATTGTTGTGGTGGGATTCGAATCCGAGCGCGTCATGGAGGGTATTGGAGATCAGGCAGAATTCGCTTATCAAGCCAATCAGCGCGGTTCGGGTGATGCCGTTAAGGCGGCACAGGCACTTCTTTCAGAATTTTCGGGCGATGTTGTAGTCCTTGCCGGGGACGTGCCCCTTATCAAGTCAGATACCTTGCTAACCTTAACCAGAGCTCACAGGGTGTCAGGGGCAGTAGCAACATTATTAACAGCCAAACTGAAAGACGCCGGAACCTACGGGCGAATTGTACGAAACGATTCCGGAATGGTCACTGGGATCGTTGAAGCGAAGGACTGCACAGAAGAACAGTTGGCAATTCAGGAATGGAATCCATCTATTTACTGCTTTCGCGCCCCAGAATTGTTTAAGTATTTAAGTCAGGTTGAGCCCAACAACATCCAGGGTGAATTCTACCTAACGGATGTCATCGGCTTGATGGCTCGTGCAGGTCATAAGATCGAAACCATTACAACGGACGACTCAGAAGAAGTAATGGGCGTCAACAATCTTGCTGAACTTGCCGTGGCCGGAGCAATTCTCCGTAAGCGAGTTTTGGACAAACTTATGCTATCCGGCGTGACAATCATCGACCCGTCCAGTACTTATGTTGATGTAGATGTTTCTATCGGAGCCGACACAATGATAAATCCCAATACGCATATTAGAGCGGGCTCTGTTATTGGTGAAGAGTGCATGATCGGTCCAAATACTTCGATTACTAACTGCACGGTAGCTAACAGAACCACTGTTCTTTCTTCCCACCTAACGCAATCTAATATTGGATCCGACGTGAAGATCGGCCCATTTGCACATATTCGCCCCGGGACAGTTATAGCGGACAAGGTAAAAGTTGGCGATTTTGTAGAAACAAAGAATGCAATCATCGGTGAAAGAGTTTCTATTTCCCATTTGTCCTATGTTGGTGACGCGAGTGTCGGTGCAGGAACAAATATTGGTGCAGGCGTCGTCACATGTAATTACGATGGGGTCCACAAATATCGAACGGATATTGGGGCAGGCACTTTTGTTGGCACAAATTCGACTTTGGTTGCGCCTGTATCAGTTGGTGACGGCTCATTTGTTGCTGCCGGTAGTGTCGTCACAAAAGATGTACCACCAGATGCATTGGCAGTTGCCCGTAGTCGGCAAGAAAACAAACTGGATTGGGCTCGCAAGCGACGCGAGAAGATTGCGAAGACGAAATGAGAGACTGGGGGCTGTGTATGGAGAATCTCCGTGTGTTTACTGGGAATGCTAACCCGAAACTTGCTGAGAGTATCGTGGATGAACTTGGCATTTCCATGGGGTGTATATCGGTCAAGCACTTCTCAGACGGTGAGATTAGCGTAAAGATCGAAGAAAGTGCGCGTGGACTGGATGTTTTTCTGGTCCAACCAACCTGCCAGCCAGTCAATGACAACCTGATGGAACTGCTGATTATGATAGACGCTTTCCGGCGAGCGTCTGCAAAAAGAATAACGGTTGTACTTCCTTACTATGGCTATGCTCGGCAAGATAAAAAAATAAAACCACGCGAGCCTGTTACAGCTCGTTTGGTTGCAAACCTTGTCAGCAATGCGGGTGCAAACAGAGTCTTATGTTTGGATCTCCATGCGGGACAGATTCAGGGGTTTTTCGACTTGCCAGTTGATCATCTATATGCGGGTCCCCTAATCGCAGAGGAAATCAAAAAACGAGGTCTGCATAGTGAAGACACAGTCGTAGTTTCACCTGATGTCGGTGGTGTGGCACGTGCCAGAGCGTTGGCTGAAAACCTGAAAACGCCAATCGCGATCATCGCAAAACGACGCCCGGAAGCAAACAAAGTCGAGATAATGGAGATCATAGGTGATGTTGCTGGCAAAACGTGTTTGATGATTGACGATATCATCGATACCGGCGGCTCAATTACCCAAGGTGCACAGGCACTTGCAGATCGTGGTGCCAAAGCTGTCCACGCATGCTGCACGCATGCAGTTCTCTCAGGCGAAGCTGTTACACGAATTGATGAGTCTGTGCTCCAATCAATCTTAACAACTGATACAATACCTCTAACTCCGGAGAAGCAGTCGGAAAAAATTCAGGTGATTTCAGTGGCGGGGCTTCTTGCGGATGCAATCCGAAGAATTCACCTCGATAGCTCCGTTAGCGAACTGTTCCAACACTATGGGACACACTAATTCGCATTAACATTCAGGTGAAACAAAAATGGGAAGTGGCAATTGCCACCTCCCATTTTCGTCAAATCAATAAACCCCGCGACGCCGTGTGCCCTTAATCTCTTAACCCGTATAACACGGGCGGATGTATGCCGACTCACTTCGCGATTCCCCATTACAGGGCTGCCACTGAGATCACCGAGACACACTCCATAAATTAACTCAATGGATTAGAGATTGAAGGGACCATCACTAACGTCTGCAGGGTTGGACTCTTAATATAACACACAACACGGTAAGTTGCAAGCTGAATTGTTGTTTCGTTGACTTTTAAGACCGGTCTACTGCTTCCAGCGCAATTCGTGTGTTTGACCTGTTCAATTGTCGCATGAGCTCTTCATGTGCTATCGAAAGTTCCTTCACGACAAGCTTCATCTTAGTAAGTGATTTCTTGTCCAGGCGAAGATACATGATCGGACAAATATAGGTAGTACAGCGAAATGGCCTAAGGTCATTTGGAAAAGTGCAGCCT
>CAISOI010000528.1 GCA_903886985.1 uncultured Chthonomonas sp. | reverse complement strand
TTAACGCATCCGCAACTTCTTGAGGATTTGCGGGTCCTTGGTGGTAGGGGATCAACATCTTTGGTTTTATGATTTTGGCAGCTTCTGCAGCTTCTGCAGGGGGCATGGTATAAGGCAAGTTGATCGGCAGAAAGGCTATGTGAATGTTCTTAACGTTTCTCATCTCTGGAATGTTCTCAGTATCTCCCGCAAAATAGATGCGTTTCCCGCCTACATTGAGAATGTACCCATTGTCGCGTCCTTTAGGATGGTATTGCGATCTTACGACATTGTATGCAGGTACTGCTTCAACTTTAACGTCCATAACTGAAGCAGTTTCTCCGTTCTTGACAATCACCCCGGCTTTAAGTATCTCCCCGGCGCGCGGGTTTGCTAGTATGACCGTCCCATCTTTTTTCAAACTTGCAACTGCACTCGGATCACAGTGATCTCCATGTTCATGAGTCACTAGGATTGCGTCTGCCTTAGGTAAATTGGCATCCGCAGGAAGTTGAGCAGGGTCGATAATGTAATTCTTACCTTTAAAGGAGAGGAGGACTGTGGCATGTTTAATGGGTCGAAGCTCTATGTCCCCGCCCTTTGTCTTTAACTTGATTGTTTCGTGTACGTCCGCGTCTGCACGATTTGCAATTGCAACCGCCAATGCAGAACCTGCTACGGCAGAAATTGCATCTCGCCTTGTAATTCTATTACCTCTAAAATTCATGTATTGCCTCCGAAAGTGATTGGGAATACTGGTGCTCCATTTCATTGTATCCAATAGCAACGCAATTCTAATGCTGACAAAAAGACTCCCCTGTTTCAGTTTGCTGAATCAGGGGAGTCCTTTTGTATTCGTGCGTTGGGGCGACTATTTGAGTTCTTTGATGTTTGTCTCCGATAATTTCTCGGCACCTGATTTGCCAATCTGCACGGACAACCGTCCAATGCTGACCACTATCTCATCACCTACGGAAGAATACTTCGCAATCTCAGGATGTAGTTTGATCAATTGGAAATGGGCATCGCTTAGAGATTTGATCTGGAAAACTTTCTGATCTGACGGGTAGTTATTATCAAACCATATCCCCGAACGTTTATAGAAAGTGTGCCCTCCAACACTCTGTACTGATGCATTGTCCGAAACCTGTTGATATCCAAATCGGTTGGCGTTTAAATTTAATGCCATGCCAGCAGCGAGTCCATTTGCATCGCCAAATTTAAGGCTCAGTTCGGATCGGTTCATTGAGTCGACCTTCGAAGCGCGCGCATCAAAGAGATCTATATTTTTTCCCTGATTACTTCGAAGTCCTCCGCCAAATCCCCCTTGAGCGGATGCTGGGGCTTGTCCCGCACCTTGATATCCTCGCGAATTTAGGGCACGGCCCGTAGCTGCTGCACCAACATCATTTCGCAGTCTTTCGGACAGTGTATCAAGGGTATTCGTAGCAACTCTTCTGGATAATGAAGGCAGAGAATACTGTAAACTAACTCCCTGTCTGACCGCACTGACTGTATTGGTTTCATCCGCTAGAAAACTGGTGTATGGGGTGATAATGCCATAAGTTTGACTAAGTCGGATAATCTCGTCGATAACCTCTCGATTAGCATGAAGCCGCACTTCATCAAGTAGGAACCCAATTTTCCTCGTTGCCCAGATCCTCGACACCATATCTGTATGGGTTCCTTCTTCTCCGAAAACGTCTCCGACTTGAAAAGTATGCATTTGATCTTGACCAAATCCCGTTAGTTTTAATGAGCCTCGAGATCCTCGATATCGACCTGTGATCACAAGCTGTCCACCTTTGAAGAGGTCTGGTATTCGTTTGGGATAAACATCATATACTTCGACACCTGGG
>CAISOI010000527.1 GCA_903886985.1 uncultured Chthonomonas sp. | reverse complement strand
GCCATCATCGGAGCACCGATGGCAGTCTTGGTGAGAGAAGCGGCCACCATTATCTGTTGATGGGTCGCTGAATGGAAATGAGAGAAATTTGTGGAGTGGATGGTCGAATTTATTAGAAGGAGGCCGTCTTTGCATCGGTCGCTTAGTTATCCATGCTGTGCTTTTGCCTGCTCAAAGCTCAGCATGGCTTTGTTTTTCAATTCTCTGTGCGCACATGCATGTGGTCGTGCGTGAAGTATGAGAGTACAAATGGTTGAACGATACCCCTGGGGTGGGGATGGTCGGGGTCCGATGGAGAGCACACTGACCTTTTAGGTGAAATGGTCGAAACGAAGGAGCTTGGACCGAGCGTTAAGTTTAGTCGATTGGCTTTTACATAAAGAGGTGTTTGAAGGGCACTAATAGAAGAAACAGAGATAATTATCAATCGGATAACAAAACAGCACCATGGACAAGGGGAAGGACTCTTTCCGAAGGAGACGGCGTGAGGTCAGCAAGCGGCAGCGGAGATAGGGCCACCGGTAGCAGTTGGAGGACCCAGGTGATCCCGAGAGAATTCTGTGCCCATATTTGCCTCTGGCGCCAGAGGCAACATTGAAACGTCTGTCCCGATCCCTGGCTTTATATAATACTAGACTCCGGTGCCTCCTAGATGAGGAATTCAGAGCGGCGTCTTCTCCTGGTTCTAGAAGCTTCGAGACGCAAGAAATGGAAGCTTCCAGCAGCGTCCCTTCCGAGAACGCGTCCTGCGGGCGGTCAACCCAAATTTCGACTGGCCATAAAACGGCGTGCAGGACGTCAATCGAAAATCGGGTCTGTAGCTATGCAGAGGAAGCTATGTTTACATGGACACGGCATGTAGCATCGCAGCGGAAAAAGCTCGATATCCAGGGAGGACATAGCCTTCAACAATGGGCAATTTAAAGGGGAAAATCGGGGCGTGACTTTCCTCCCGAACTTGATCTTACGATACCGTCCCCAACCACCCTTCCCTTCCACAACAGTGTGATTATTGTCCTTCTTTCATTGACCTTTAACCGTCCCCGCGCGAGCGGACATCAATAACACCAATGAACGCATGCTAGCACTGCAGGGTGCCATTTATATCAATTTGATTCCATTGTGATTCCGTCTTCACGTAATGGATGAGTAAAGTTGTATCCGTTGCAATGTCATCGCAATTATCCACGCCGAGCCAGTAGAAGTCATCATCATGTACAGCATCGACCATTATGCCGACAAACCAACTGCCCACGACCGTATCCTCAGGATAACCTTTACGAAGCATGTCCATATTTCGAGATACAAATAATGCAACATCGTATGTAACTATATATCCCCGTCCGCCGCAAAACACGGCGACATTTGGAGGAATGCCTTCATTGATATTTGGATGAGAATACGATTGATGACAGAATCCTCGATACATTCCTTCACGAGGCCAGCTCTTGATTGAATTCTTGACCATTTGATCTATCCTAAAGTACGAGTCGTCCCCAAGTCGTACAAAGTAGTCAAATTCGTAATTCCTCACTGCCCAGTCCATACCGTACATAACTTTCAGAGTAGTGGCTGAACTCACTCCTTGTGGAGGTGGGTCCGGAATGTCTCTATCTGTTACGTCCAATAGCAAGATATCTCCAAATTCTTCTTGCTCTTGATCTAATAATATCAAGCTGTCTCGATCCAAAGAGGCCTTTCCTATGACAAATTTCAACACGACTTGCGACTTGGAACCAGAAACATCCCTTTCCAACAAATCCATATTCTTGAGGAATTGCCGCCGCAACCACTTTCG
>CAISOI010000526.1 GCA_903886985.1 uncultured Chthonomonas sp. | reverse complement strand
GTTCCGTCGGTGCCTTAATGCGTCTGTAGATAAGAAGTCTCGGCGTAGAGCGGTTCAGTTTTTGCAATCCAGCTAGTTTCGTTATCTCGCGCACAATGAGAACCCGATCCATGCCGTTGAACTGCTTAAGATCAATATTGGCTGCGTTGTTACCACTTCCAAAGTGAACCATCTGCTGGTTTCCCTGCAAATCGATGCTCATTTCTTGTATATCATCCCATGATATGGTTCTATTGCCCGCACCTTCGTGAACAACTACTGAACTTGCAGTAATGGTCAGTCTCGCCTGCATCGCCTCATATCCATATCCAGCCACTCCGGCAGCAAAGGATAAGAAAACCATTAGTGCAATGGTTTGAGCTGAGCGTTGCTTGCCTTTAGGTAATGTAGTACTTTCCAACTTCTTGTCCTTCGTGGTCGGTAGGACCATCAAACTTAGAATTCGAAAAATCGGCAAGAGGGAAAGTAAGAAGATGAACAAATAGTAAGCGAGGATCGATTTGCCGGGTGTAAAAATTATGTCTTCATTAGCGACTTGATAAGCAGAAGTTCTCTGCCCCATGACCCATATTAGCCAGACCATCGTCACGGAAACCATTACTGTTAAGAAAGATCGCATTCGCTGATTGCGCGCCAGATTATCTTCCATTGAAAACCTCGGCTATCTGCGCTAGAAGCATCATTGGATTGCTCTCCTAACAAAACCGCCCGAAGCTGACAACAGCTCTTCCGCCCGCTCGAAAGAAACTCCTCGAAGAATCATTACAATGGCCGTCTTGGAACTCCATTCTGATCGAACAAGTGCGTTCTTAGCAACTGCGTAATCCTCACCCGTAGCCTCCATCACGATGCGAATCGCCCGGTCTTGCAGCTTAGCATTGGTTGCTCGGACGTCTACCATTAGATTGCCGTAAGTTTTGCCTAGTAGAACCATTACCCCTGTCGAAATCAGATTGAGGATCATCTTTTGAGCAGTGCCTGCCTTAAGTCGAGTAGACCCCGTCAACACCTCGGGACCAGTGACCGCAGAGATTGTTATATCTGCATGGTCTTCCATTGAACTTGGCTTGACATTAACGACCGCGATGGTCAATGCACCTACGGCGCGTGCAGACTTTAGACAGCCAATCACAAATGGAGTTCTACCGCTTGCCGCTATTCCCACAACTACATCCGAGGAATTAACATTACTCGTTTCAATGACGCTTCTGCCACTTTCTTCATCATCCTCTGCGCCCTCTATTGAGTTACGGAGTGCAAAGTCGCCTCCAGCAATGATGCCTTGAATGAGATCCTTATCGACTCCAAAAGTGGGAGGACACTCGCTGGCGTCTAAAACGCCTAGTCTGCCACTCGTACCTGCGCCCACATAAAACAGTCTTCCGCCTCGGGCTAATCGATCCGCTATTAATCGGACAGCCTCCGATATTTCAAAAAGTGAATCCGAAACCGCGTACGCAATGCCATAGTTCTCTTCATGTAGACAATTGATCAGATCATAGGGCGATAGCAAATCCATTTCAGTAGTTCGTGGATTGCGGGTTTCGGTTTGAAGGTTGGCAAGTAATTCTGATTCTATACTCATAGTGGAGGTATTGTACCGCAGTGAAAAGAGGTTAATCTGATTTTAATGACGGTCATTCGTCCTTTGGGTTAACATAGATTGTGCGCTCGTTTTGATATGTGGCTGCTCCAGAAGCAGACCCTCTTGGTCTTCGTACAAACTTCTTCAGAGTCCAATCGACGGGCACCAAAGAACTGTGTTTTGCCGCACTGTGCTTTGCAGCGAGAAGAGCTGCTCGTTGAAGCACCGATTGCGGAACAACATTTGGGCGATTCTTAGTGCGTATCACAACATGCGCGCTCGTATTCGCACGCACATGCATCCAAATATCATTTGGAGCTGCGACTTTCGAAGTCAAGAAGTCATTGGCTTCGCTATTATCCCCAACTAGAATCTCCCAACCTTCTGGTGTTCGAAAAGTCCTGATCTTCTTACCTTGATAGATCGGCTCCTTTCCTTTAGTTTCGGGATCACTCTCTCGATTCAGTCGGAGTACATTTGCTTCCAATAATTTGGACCGAACCAAATTCAGTGCATGAACATCTTCGGCATCCATAATGGTCCGAGACGCATTCTTCAGAATCTCAATCTCATCAATGATCTGCGCCATAAAAATGCGCTGCCGCTCCTCGCCATCGCGAGCTTTGCGATACCGGCGAAAATAGGTATCTGCATTCTCTTGGGCGCTTAATCGGTTGTCCAGAGCAATAGTCCTTTCGACTGGCACAGGCTGGTAGTAATCTGTCAGCGTGATGAACTCGATGCCATCCTCCATCGCGTGAAGGTTCGC
>CAISOI010000525.1 GCA_903886985.1 uncultured Chthonomonas sp. | reverse complement strand
GCGAGTTGATGCCCTTCGGCAGATGTCGCTATATACTATTCGGTGCCAATTAACTCCATGGTCGATCCCACCTGCACTGGCAGAGCCATATTGGGGTGGTGGATTCTTCCACGATGAGATGTATCCATTTTTTGGCTTGCTTTCGTCCAACTATCCCGAATTGGCAGAGCGGATGCCTTACTTTCGGCTCGCAACATTGCCCTCCGCGGTCAAACGAGCAATTACCAAAGGTGCACTCTATCCCTGGAGCAGCACCGAGGAGGGTGAAGAGCGCGATCCCCATGGACATTGGCTCTCAGAGCGATTTCATCTTGGTCAATTCGCGGTTTGCATCGTGGCACTTTGGAATTACGGGCACAACCGAATTCAGTTAGAAGACCTATATCCTGTGCTATGCGAATTAGCACGCTATTTTGAATTGAATATGTTGGAACGCGATCAAGACGGCAGATTGGTAACGAAACGGTGTACTGATTTTGACGAGTCCGTGGGTGCCATTCAGAATGGACCATTTACACTCTGCGCCGCAATTTATACTTTGACCTCAGCCGCGGATGCCGCGGTGATTCTTGGAAGAGATTCCGTGCGAGCTAGTGGTTGGCGCGAACTGGCAGAGGAGTTGCGCTCAACACGTAATGCGATAGCTGAGATGAACGATACATTCGAAATTCCAGAAGGGAAATCGCTTCATTCTTCTATTTTAGGTCCCATATTCCCGTTTGGCATAGAGATTGGCTCACCGCGAGCAGTCAAATCTGCTGAGATGATCCATAGTGCATGTGCATCGACGCGAGGTTGGCAACCGGGTCTTTCCGAGGTATTTGCTGGTCATAACTGGATGTGGGTGGCAGGACATCTCGGCATAGTGCATGCCCTGCAGGGTGATTCCGAGCGTGCATGGGAGGCTGTTCGATTGGGACCAGCGAGTGCCGGTCCATTTTTATCTCCCAACGAACATCTCGACCAAGAGTTGGTGGCGCATGTGCCGTGGTTTACAACAGGCTGCGGAGGGTGGCTGGCAGCACTTAACAGTCTATTTGTGCAGGTAGACGGAGATGGCACGACACTTTTGCGTGCCGTGCCGCCCCATTTGCAAAATTGGCGCTTCCGAGACCTATTGGCGCATGATTGCGTAACAGTCTCAGGGGAAATGGTCGATGGTGTACTTGTTTCCCTCACTGCCAGCAGCCCTATAGACCACCAATGGACCTACAAACTACTGGTAGATCACCAGATAGTCCATAAATCCATTGAGTTAGCGGCGGATCAAGTTAGCTCGCTGATCAATTAGAAAATATCAATTACAGTGTTCTGAAACGCAAATCGGATATATCTAGCTTGTTCCGCACTGGTAGCTCGAATGTCCGAGATTGACCAGCTCTAAGATGAAAGAAATTATCGCCTTCTCTCAGCATTTTTAATGGGTTCATTCCCGATGCGCTGTATAACCACAAATATGCAGCGAATTTCTTTGTAGAGATAACAATCTGATCTGGCTCGAATTGACAGCCCGGAATAATTGTGTAGTTAACTTCGGGCTTCAACAGGCGCAGTGATTTCGGCTCTGCGAGAAACATATAGTTTTCAATTTCCGATTGTCCAATTTCCCAATGGGGTTCGAATCCTGCATAGATATATACATCTCTTGCATGCATCAAGACAGAGGTGATGTCGAGTGAACCAACCTCTCCAGTTCCATTTTCCGCAATGTATGCGTCGAAGGATTCGCTGACTAATACGTCGCCATCGAATGTCTCCACTGAAATTGTGACATTGCCTTGAATGTGTTCGAGTAAATCATTGGTCAAGTGTGCCGTTACGCTGTTACCCTCCCGCACCAGTGAGAGTAAAACAGGTGCATAGAATTTCTTTGCCCACCATAAAGCCGCCTTAGCATTATTTTCGGAGTCCATAACAGCCCAACTCTGCACGGGCCAGCAGTCATTCAACTGCCAGAACAGGGTCCCCCAGCATCGCCCTTTGTTCCGGCGCCAATGCTCAATTCCACATTTGAGAGCTTCCGCTTGATTAATTTGGCTGTAATAGACTAGGTCCTCAAGAGTGACCGATTCCGGGAAGTGAATACCAATATAGCTGAGGTATTTGTCGTACCCTTTACGGGTTTTATCGTGCCACCTTACGACTGGGGATTTGGGTAACTTGTCTTCCGGTCGTAAACACTTGTCCCAGGCTGCCATTCCACAGGAACTTGCAAATCCGAATTCAGATGAGAACCTTCCGCGATCCATCAGGTAGTTTGGCCAATCCCCCGGCTCTACTCCGAGAAGGTTCTGTCCTTTGGTATGCCAGACATTCCAATTATGCCTGTCACCGAAATCTTCGGATTGTGGATCTTCACCGCCGAACGGGCTAGAGGGCCAATAGGGTGTTGCTGGATCCAATCTCTCTACGACATCTGGCAATACATCGTGGTACAGTTTTTCTCCGAGATACCTCGGTGGTCGATTCTCCTGACCTTCCCACGCATGGAAGTACATCTCATGATTCTCGTTATTCCCACACCATAGAGCTAGAGCAGGATAGTTCCGGATGCGCTTTATCGCAGCTTCCGCTTCTACCCGCACCGCTTCCGCGAATTCATCGGTGTCAGGATAGTAGGCGCAACCAAACGGGAAATCCTGCCAAACTAAGATGCCGAACTTTGCGCAGAGGTTGTAGAAATTCTTGTCTTCGTACAACCCTCCACCCCATACCCTCAGCATGTTCATACCGGAAGCTTTAGCAGCGCTCAGTGACTTTGCAACATCATAAGTGTATTGATGTGAATCTCGGATAGGGAAACTGCTTAATGGAATCCAGTTGGCACCTTTGGCAAAAATGTCGTTACCGTTGACTCGAAATTTGAAACCTTCTCCCTTGCCGTCGGGGTCAGGTTCACGAATGAGTTCCAGCTCTTTGAAACCCAATTCACAAGAGTAGTTCACAACCGGATTGTCAACAGATTGGAATGAAATCCGGCAACTATAGAGGTTTTGATCGCCGTAGCCATTGGGGTGCCATCTCTTGACATCCTTAACCACAAAGGGAATCTCTATTGTTTGAGAACCTTCAAAGGATGGCAGGGTGAATGTCTTATTCTCCGTCGCTGACAAAGCGATTGGAGCTTCGTTCTTAAGCCAATTGATAGGTTGTAGACCATGAAAATTAACTTCGGCCTCTACATCAGTGAACCGTTCCACTTCTACATGAAGAG
>CAISOI010000524.1 GCA_903886985.1 uncultured Chthonomonas sp. | reverse complement strand
GAGTGTTTGGCTGCAACAAAGAAAATACGATCCGTCGTTGGGGTGACGGAATCAAGTGTGTACGCCCGGTAGGTGTCTAACTTCTTGAAACCTGCAACAATAAGCATGTCCCTTAATTCTGTCTCGGTGTAAGCAAATTGCCGGTGTACTTCTCGGAACTCCTCATCAACTCCTCGTGGGCCCATCGAAAAGAACCTCATATTGATCGTACATATACGAGTGTCAGGGTCGTATTGGCTACGCCATACATAACGTAGGGCCTCGTCTTCGTACATGTTATCTTGATCGAAAAAATTGTTCTGAAGCGCGAAGCATGAGTTCACGTCGAAGATGAATAGTCCGCCAGGATTTAAGTGTTGTTCCACTCGCTTGACGGCGGCTTGCAATTTTGATGGATCGGTAATGTAGTTAAGGCTATCAAAAACGCTGACGACAAGGTCGAATGTTTTGCCATCCAAGTCCATGTCCGCGGCATCTTGGATGTAATACTCAATTTCTTGACTGCTCTGTTGCGCCTTTAGTTTTGCAACCCTGATCATGTCTGCCGAAATATCAACACCCGTGACCTGATATTTCGACTGCGATAAGAGCTCTGTGAGATTACCAGTGCCGCAAGCCAAGTCTAAAACAGTTGCCGGTTTTGCACGATTGATTTTGAGTAGTTTCTTGAGATACCGCAACCAGAAATCGTACGGCACCCCAGCCATGAGCGTATCATAGTGCGGCGCAACGAGTCTGAAAGATTCTGATTCTGGATAGTCCATCGAGAGAGCATCACATTCTTAGAGTTTTGAGTGAGATTTCAATTGCGCGATCTCATTCCGTCGCTTAATAGCAGGTGGAATGTGTTTTGAGTTATCAGTCGGCTTGGCGAAACCACACTTTCCGCATGAAGATGCCTCAGGAGAAAAGAACTTCTTCATTGCAATGTAGCCCTGTCGCAACAAAAAAAATGCAGATGTTCCGACTATGACAATAACGATGATACTTTGAATACTCATTGATTTCACCCAAATCCTATCGCTTTACCAATCTGATATGTCAGCAGTGTTACAATCCATGCCAACCCTGTCATGTAACCCATTTGGAACAGTGCCCACTTCCAGCCACCCGTCTCTCTTCGAACCACAGCAACGGTCGACATACACTGCATTGCCAAAACATAGAATATCATCAAGCATACAGCCACGAGCGGAGTGTAAACGGGTTTTCCTGTCACGGGATCGCGATCCGCTTTAAGTCGATCCTGAAGATCAACTCTACCATTTGTTGAGCCTGTATCCACATTATATACTGTTCCCATAGCGGTTACAAATACCTCGCGCGCGGCAAACGATGAAATTATTGCAATGCCCATTTTCCAATTGAACCCCAGAGGAGCAATGGTCGGTTCAATTATGTGCCCCGCTACGCCTACGATGGAATGAGATGAGCGTTCTCCTGCTGGAAGTTCCAAGTGGCGTGGATATGTGGTTAAAGCCCACAGAACTACTGATATAGCGAGAATCATCGTGCCAGCCCTCTTTAGGAATATCCAGGCGCGCTCAACCATTTGAATAGCGGCATCTTTGATGTGTGGCACTCTATATGGAGGAAGTTCCATCAAAAATGGAGGCGCTATACCCTTAAGAATGGTGCGGTGAAACAACCATGCCATGCAGAATGCAGCAATCATGCCGAGAAAATACATTGAAAGCAGTGTCACACCGGGGAGTGTTAACAGCGTGAATTTACCTATTGAGACTACCGGCACAGGAGGAATAAATGCGCCTATCATTAACGCATAAACCGGTATCCTGGCAGAGCAGGACATTAATGGCGCTACCAAAATGGTGATAAGTCGCGCTTTCCGGTCTCCTATTGTACGTGTCGCCATTATCCCTGGAATCGCACACGCGAATGACGACAGTAGAGGTATGAAAGATCGGCCATGCAGCCCTACCTTACTCATCAATTTGTCCATCAAAAAGGCTGCTCTAGCCATGTAACCGGTGTCTTCTAACAGACTGATAAAGAAGAACAAGAGCAATATTTGGGGAAGGAATGCAATTGTATTCCCTACCCCACCTAACACTCCATCCTTCAAAAGATCTCGTAGGTCACCCGGGGCCATGTGTGCCTCCAGCTTCCCACCAGTAAAATCAATTCCGCTCTTAATCCAATCCATCGGAATGCGCGCCCATGTGAAGATAGATTGGAAAACGACAGCCATTACAAAAAAGAAGAGAAGATAACCAAATACCGGATGCAAAACAATGCGGTCGACACGTTCGTTGGCATCTATGGGTCGTTTTCGAAGTGAGTCGGTCTCCACGACAATGCCTTGAGTAACACTTTCAATCCAACTGTATCGTCCCTCGATCTCAGTAGCAGCAAAATCAATACCCTTTTCAGCAATTCTCTCTCGAATCGCTGATACTTGGTTTCGGATTTCAGGTCGGCTCATTAGAAAGTGATCAGTGTCACGATCCATCATGAGAAAGCGATCTACTTCCATATGCGCTACGTTTGGGGGTAATGACCTCGCCTCGGCGACAACCTGTAAAAGAGTGTCAAAGTCCGCTCGGATTTCAGACGGCACTTCGTGTACATACGACGGCTGTATAGAACAATCGATCCTATCAACAGCGTCCAGCAAATTACTAATGCCAATTCTCTGGGGTGCAACGACACTAATTACCGGTACACCGATACGTTTTGAAAGTTCTTGAACGTCTATTTTGTTACCAGCTCGATCCACCATATCTGTCATGGTGAGTGCAACTATCACCGGAATTCCAACTTCAAGTAATTGGCTCGTCAGGTAGAGATTCCGATCAAGATTAGAACTGTCCACGACATTCAGGATGACATCGGGAGATGAGATGTCTGATCGCAAACCTAACAACACTTCGCGAGCCAGTTCTTCATCAGGAGAATGAGGTGTCAGAGAGTATAAGCCTGGGAGGTCTATCAGTCGAACTTCACGTCCGGACGGCAGATCGAGCCTCCCCTCTTTTCGCTCTACAGTTACTCCCGGATAATTACCGACTTTCTGGCGTAGACCGGTGAGCGAATTAAAAAGGGTAGTTTTACCGCCATTTGGATTTCCAACGAGGGCAACCACAAGTCCGAGAGATTGATTACTATTTGCTGCAACAGTGACAACGCTAGGATCAACCATGTCGGACCAAAAGTTGTGTCAAATTAAGTCGAAAATTCATCATCTAGATCAAGCATCGCCGAGGTGGATTGACTTAGCCTCATCCCGCCTTAGTGATAACTGATATCCCCTTACAATAACTTCCATTGGACCGCCAAATGCAGCAGTACGTATTACCTTTATATGTGTTCCAGGCGTCAAACCCATTTCCATGAGCCGGAGTCGATTAATGGTTGCACAGGACATACTCTTAACAATCCCGCATTCACCAGGCTTCAATTGGTCCAATGAAACGTCTGCCCGGTAGTTACCCGTGCGGTCCGTTCCTGGCATAGGCGGTAAAGTCTTCCTGTCAATCATTTCTTGAAGCTTATTGCCGGATTTTCCAAATATTCCCATTGTAGTCCTCATAACTCTCGCTTACCACAATCAACAGCCGTTTATTCAGTCGCAAGTCCAACCGAAGGCTTTACAAATATCGCAGTAGCGACTTCTTTGCCAACAGCAAGCGGTTTTGAGTTCCCCGCGACCTGTATGTTTAATACGTCACCAAATGGAGTGCGTTCCAGTATTACCAACCTTGCGCCGGGAACTAGTCCTATATCCATGATGTAGGTCAAAAACTCTTCGCGTTCATCGGTTACCTTTACGACTTCATAACCCATGTTTTGTTCAGTTTCGGAAAGTCTGAAGCTGCCATCATCAAAAGTGGCATCAACCGGATTTCCATGAGGACAAGTCAGAGGATTACCCATCTTTTTGCCGATGCGATTTGCAACATCCAAGGAGATGTAGTGCTCTAGCTTGCAGGCAAGATCATGAACGCCGTCCCACGGCAATTCCAGAAAATCGACCAAGAGGCGTTCGATCAACCTGTGTTTACGCAACAGTTCAACCGCTACCGTTTCACCGCGCTCAGTACATTTGACACCTTGATATGGCAAATGTTCCACTAATCCCAGTGCCGCGAGCCGTTTCAACATCATGGTGGCGGAAGCAGGGCTAACATTCATGTACTG